>CAZOAX010000070.1:0-4048 GCA_964577735.1 uncultured bacterium | reverse complement strand
ATGGAGTCCTGCAAGACGCTGTCTCCTCATTCAAAATTAATTAGGGGAGAAATTAATGATCAGTAATCAGATTTGCTGCAAACCACATAATCATTATCTAAATAATAATCCAAATGATCCATCTCGGGATTCTGATATATTCCAGGTGATTATATCAAATTTGAATCAAAAGGAAATGGTTTCAGTTAAGTCGGTTAGCAAAGAGTGGGGTGCGAGGATAACGACTAAAATTCTAAATTGCGAAGTACCGAAGCTGCGTTCTTACATGAATTCTTTGGTCGCATATTTGAATCATGATGAAAAATCGGTCCTATTGGATATATTTGCACTCAGCAAATTTTCGCGATCTACTGACCTACTTGATTATCGCGCAAAATTGCTCGATTTACGCGCGCATACGATTGCTCTTTTAATGACAATGCCTGATCTGCATTATCTAGAGAAAATTCTGCTTTTAAATGAAGAAAAACCCGTACTATTTAATAAGACACTTAGATTGACTCAGCTCTATCAGAATATTGAAAAATGTTACGATAAAAATAAAATTTGTATAGAATTTGCTGAGCTTGGCTGCTTTAATGAGGCCATTGATTTAGCAATAACTTCTTCGTGTAAAAAAAGCAAGAATAGGATCCTCCTGTCGATATACATCATGCTTGCAGAACATCTTTTAGAAGATGGTAGATTGGATGAGGCAAGCAATTTAATACAATCACCTGTAGTTATTGAATTGGAAAAGAAGGCCATAAAGTATGACAGGGGGCTTTTTCCGATTTACATATTAGTTATACAAAGGCTTTTAGAAGAGAAAAAATTTAATGAGGCCATCAACTTATTAAAATCACCTTTTATAAGAGAGTTGGACTCAACTTCCTGCAAGGAAATTGGCAGTCCTGATGAAATACGAGCACATATTCGCTCAAAAATTTCTATTCATTTATGCAAGGACAAACAATTCAATCGAGCGATTGGTTTTGCTTATTATACGATTCAAGATGTCACGATAAAAAGTAAAACTCTTCAAGAAATTTCAGCTCAACTTTGCAAGGCCACAGCGTTTAATCAAGCTGAAAGAGTCGCTTATTTCATCAAAATTGTTCGTATAAGACATGCAGCCCTTAGAAATATTTGTGACGAGCGTGTGAAATATCATAGAAACCTCTTGACGTAGGTGTGACAGTAGGGCGTATGGCCGTTTCTAGCATAATAATCCTGATGGTAGGCTTCGGCTTTGTAAAAAGGTTTGCCAACAGAGATCTCTGTTGCCACATCATACCCGTTATCGATAAGCAATTGCTTTAGATCTTCGGCATCTTTTTTCTGCTCGTTTGTCAAATAGAAAATGGCGGAGCGGTATTGGGGGCCATGATCAGGCCCTTGTCCATTTTTTTGTTCAGGATTGTGGATTTCCAGGAAGAATTTTACGATCTCTTTATAGGAGACTTTTTTTGGATCAAAGATAACCTCAACAGCCTCTGCATGACCGGTTTTACCTGTGCAAACCTCTTCATAGGTTGGTTTGGCAACAAATCCACCTGTATAACCTGAGTGGACTTCGATCACACCGGGAAGTTTCTTAAATAGATGTTCGACTCCCCAGAAGCACCCTCCGGCAAGCACGGCCCTTTCATAGCCTTCTTTTGTGTAGGCCGGAACAAAGCCAAGTGAAATGGAATTCACGCAATGTCGTGTGTTTTTAGAGGTCAGCCATTCGCCTTTAAATACATGACCTAAATGGCCTCCGCAATTTTGGCAAACAATTTCTGTGCGCATGCCATCTTTGTCTAGTTTCTTTTCGACAGCGCCTTGAATTTCATCATCAAAGCTCGGCCAGCCACATCCTGATGCGAATTTGTCTTCAGATAAATAAAGGGGAGTATCACATTGCCGACATACATAAACGCCAGGGAGCTTTTGATTTTCAAATTCTCCTGTTCCGGGATACTCGGTCCCCTTATTTATTATCACATGTTTTTCCTGATCATTCAGGATATGGTAGCGTGCTTTCATGGGTTACATGTCATAACGGTTGGAATCGTTATTTCTTGGAACATATAAAATGAGATTGTCCACAAAAGCTCCCCAGTTGTGTGCCTGGATAGGTCCATTGACTAAGCTAGGATCAATCTTGACCACGCTTAAAAAATCTTGAATTTGACCGGCAGTCAAATTACCACTGATCATTTCTTTGTTCAAGCTATCTAATATACGCCCAATAAAGTCTTTCCAAACCCAGGCTCTTCCTTTGATATTGCGCATGGCAACGACAAGCTCATCATTTGAAAATACAAATTTAAAAAACAGCAAAGGATGGATTGGTTCGATTTGATCTCCCACCTTTTCGAGAGTAGACTTTTTACTACCGATCTTTAAAAGAGATTGGTATCCGAGTGTAGTTAAAAGATAGGTGATATTTTCCTTATCTTTTGATGTAAGGGGTTTGTAGTAGTCCCTAAATGCATTAGCTTCAATTTTAGTCTTCGCTTCGATCCGGTTGTTCTTCACATTCAGACTGACGAATAGATCTGTGGAAGTATCGTTGATCTCAAGTGCGTGCATCGTTTTGATCACGTCTTCAAAAGAGTCTTGAGGTTGGACTTCAAGAAAATAATCAACCCCGGAGGAGGTGTTGATGACGAGTTCTTGTGCCCCCATCGAAATTAATGCAAATATCGAAGAGATAAAAAAGATTTTTCTCATGTGCTGCCTTCCATCAGTGATGTTGATATTGACCCACCATAGATTGCTTAAAAAAAAATATTCAAGAATAATTTTTACAAAAAAAATAGTTCCAGATTGACAAAAGGATTGGCTACAGGCATAAAATCGTTTTTAGCGAGGTGCCAGTGAAACGTAATTTTTTTTCAAAGATCATTGCAATAAGTCTTGTGTGTGGCTCTCTTGCAGCATTTGATGAGTGTGACTGTGAATGTTTAAATTTTCTTCCCCTTTATAAGGCCTCTATTGGGCCGGAAGTCTACCATATAAAAAGGAACCGTGAAGGGGGGGCTTCTCAAAGCGGAACTGCCGTTGGCGTGAGAGGTAGCTTTGAGAGGATTGGAAGATATAAATGGTACATCGGTGTTGAAGGCCTTTATGGCTCTGGAACGATTAAAGGACATTCAGGAAATAATCAGAGATTAAAATCTAAACTGACCGATCGAATGATTGAAGGGCGGGCCGGTTACACTTTTCAAAGTAAAGGCTGTTTTCTTCCATCATTTACCCCCTTTGTTGGCTATGGCTATTGCGAGGAGTTGAATCATTACAAATCCCCATCTCCATTACTTGTGAATTTCAAAAATAGGGCCTCCTATTTTTCATTCGGTTTTCTTTCCAGCGTGATGTTGACCCAAGAGCTGACAGTCGGGCTTAATTTGAAAGCAAGATCCCTTGTCGATCCTGAGTGCCTTGTTAAAAATGATCCGGTCTTTGATCGGTTAAAGATGCATATCCAGGACGAAGTTCAATACCGGATTGAGTTGCCATTTTATTATGATTTCTTTTCCGGTTGCAGTGCCTACGAACTTGGCCTTGTCCCGTTTTATGAATTCAGGCACTACGGTGGAAGAGAAAACTATCCCTTTGATTTCTTGGATACAAAGCTAAAAATCTGGGGTGCCAACCTGCAATTCACGTATAGGTTTTAATCTTAAGTTAACCACTGAGCCACTGACTCGACTTTAGCATTTTTTTTACAACTAGAAAAAATCGTCTATTACTCTTAGTTGTATTTTTTGAAACACAGAGCGAAGGCAAAGGACACAGAGAACAAACGTGATCTTTTATATTCCTCTGTGTTTCAAAAAATTACGAGTCTATGGAATTATAACACTGCCCTATAAAATATAAGTGTGAAAAATTCACTCTGCTCTTTACACCCCTCATCAGGCTACTGAAGCTCTGAAGTGAACTTTCTATTAAAAAATGCTAAAGTCGAGACTGAGATCACAGAGAAGGAATGAGAGAATGAGACATCGATGGGAACGATAACTATATATCTTTTTTACCGTTCCTATCGTTAAAAGTTAACCTTAAGTTTTTGATT
>CAZOAX010000069.1:0-8860 GCA_964577735.1 uncultured bacterium | reverse complement strand
GGTACAACATGCTTTTGAAGTTGGCTTTTTTGCCATTCATCTTGGGAAAGCACTTTATAGAGGTATTCAGGCGTAGTATTCACAAAACTTCCAATCACTAATAGTAAATATGCAAAAAACATACCTCATTTATAGGGGGATTGACAATAAAATGCAATTTGTTTTAGTGTTATATTTACACTAAGTGAGGCTTAAGCATTGAAACAAAGAGACCAGTATCCCATTTCTGTTGATAGTGTTGTTTTTGGTTATACTGAGGGCAAGCTAAAGGTGGCTTTGATTGAAAGAAAGAAGGAACCGTTTGTGGGGATGTGGGCGATCCCTGGAGGATTTATGGAGGGCAATGAGATGGTTGAGGAAACTGCCCTTCGTGAATTAGAAGAAGAGACAGGGATAAAAGATGTCTATTTGGAGCAGTTCCATGTTTTTAATAAGCCCGGCCGTGATCCCAGAGGTCCCACAGTGACAATTGCTCTTTTTGCTCTGATTAATTCAGACCATTGTCACTTGATCGCATCAGATGATGCGGAGAAGGCGAAGTGGTGGCCGGCCTATAAGTTGCCGCAACTGGCATTTGACCATAATGAGATCTACAAAAAGGCGATGCAAGCTTTAAGGATCGCCATGCGTACAAAGCCCCTTGCTTTTGAACTTTTGCCGCGAGAATTTACTTTGACCGAGTTGCAGGATCTGTATGAACAAGTTTTTGGTATTATACTTGATAAAAGGAATTTTCGAAAAAAAGTGATGAAAATGGATTACATCCAGCCGACTGGAAATAAAACTGAAGGGGCGAGACATCGTCCGGCAGAGCTGTATAAGTACGATGCAACCAAATACGAAGATAATTTATTTTAAGGAGATAACTATGAAAGCGATGATCATCAATGCACCAGGCCCGGCAGAAAATTTTGAACTTAAGGAAGTCGAAAAGCCTATAGTGCGTTCTGGACATCTTTTAATCGAAGTGCGTGCGACAAGTGTGAATCCGATCGACACCAAGGTGCGCGGCAAGCAATTATTTGTCTCTCCGGAATATCCCGCCATCTTGCATGTGGACTTCGCAGGTGTAGTTGCAGAAGTTCCATCTGATGTATCAGGTTTTAAAGTCGGCGATTCGGTTTACGGCGTTGGAGGGGGCATTAAAGGAATGATCGGCGGGGCGCTTGCTGAATTCTTGCTTGTCGATGCAAAACTTGTTTCCCTTATGCCAACAAACTTGTCTTTTGCTGAAGCCGCTTCCTTGCCACTCGTTTCTATCACCGCCTGGGAAGCATTATTTGACAAATTGAAGATCTCTTCCGGAGAAACGCTTCTTGTTCATGGTGGTCTTGGGGGAGTCGGGCTCATTGCAGCACAGCTTGGTAAGCATGCTGGTGCTATTGTCCATACGACAGTTTCAAGTGATGCTGACGCTGAACAATCCAAAAAATTTGGTGCAGATTACACGATCAACTATAAAACTACTTCTGTCGCAGACTATGTCAAGGCCTTAACAGGTGATAGAGGATTTGACTTTGTCTTTGACACCGTAGGGGGTCCTAACTTGGAAAAATCCCTTGAGGCGGCTCGTTTAAATGGCTCTATCGCTTCCATCCAAACAGGCGGCACACATGATCTCACTTCCATGTACGCTAAAGGGCTTAGTTTGCATTCCGTGCTTATGTTAATCCCGCTATTTTCCGGCATTGGACGCGACCACTACGGAAAAATCCTCTTCGAAATCAAAAAACTCGTCGAGGCAGGCAAGATCAAACCCTTCATCCACAAACAAATCTTCAACTATAAGCAAGTTGCTGAAGCTCATAAGCTTGTGGAGAGCAAAGGAAACAAAGGAAAAGTCGTTCTTCTTATTGAATCCTAATTTAAGAACGCTCGGACAGCCTTGAAAAAGGTTTCCGGTTGTTCGACAAATGGAAAGTGTCCGCATTGCTCAATTCTAAGAAGTTCTGAAGAGGTGATTGCGTCGTGAATATGCTCGTTTGATGCAAGGGGCATGACATCTTCATTGCCATGGATGATCAATGTCGGGCATTTAATGTTTTCAATGTCTGTAAGAATGTTATAGGGCTGCATGAAAATCTGACTTTTAAAGATTTCCCACACTTTTGCTCCGCGGATGTTTTCATCTTGGGTTTTGCATAGTTTGATCTTTTTTATATTCTCAGGGTTATACATGTAGGTTTGAAAGTATAGCTGACTCACGCGTGCAACAGGTTTTGTTTCCCCGTTTTTGAATGGTGTTCCTGCTTCTAGTTCATTGATTTCCGCTTGGTAGGGGGCAACGCGCTTAGTGAGTTCGCCGAAAAATAGTCCAAGATCCTGCGCGTCTGCGACCATGGAATTAGTTAAAATAATCCGGTCCACTGACCCCGGGTAAGATAGTGCATAGTGCATGGCTAGCAACCCGCCCCACGAATGGCCAAGCAATGAGACCTTGTCTACTCCAAGTGATTTTCTAAGCGATTCAATATCATCGACATAGAGTTTAAGATTGTTTTGTTGTAATGATAGTTCACCTGTCGATTTTCCGAGCCCTCTCTGATCATAAAAAATGACAAGATTGTTCTCAGAAAGAGGCGTTAAATGGGGAAGTAGATATTCATGCGTTAAATAACCGGCTCCTCCGTGAACAACAATAAGAGGCTTGCCTGATCCCATTGTTTTACAAAACAGCTCAGCATTTTCAACGGAAATCCATTTTTCCTCTGCATTACAGGGGAAGCACAGGAGCGAAATGGCAGCGAACATGAGATATAGCATAAACCCTCTAGAATAATGAAAGGATTGTAGTTAAAAAATTCCACGGTAGTCAATAGAAAAAATATAAATATGTTACATTTAAGATTAATACGTAAAAATGGTTTATATATGAAAAATATACGTTTTATAATCTTATCGTTCATGTTTGTTTTTCTATATGGCAATCTTCACGCTGAGATAGATTGTTTTGCCTCCGAAGTAGTAAAACAGATGCCTTTTTATTCTTACCCTTATGACAATCTTCATCTGCAGTTAAAAGAAAAAGGGATCGAGACAATTGATATATTTAGCTATGGCAGTTTAATGGATAGGCAATCTGCTTCCAAGACAATGAGTGAGAAGACGTTGCAGACAATGAGGCCGGCTGTTGCTTTTGGGGTGAAGCGTTTATTCAATCGGGATGTGCCAATCAAGCCTAATTCTAAATGGGGTCAACCCAATAATCCACAAGCAAGAGGAATGTTGAATGTCGTTCCTTCAGATGCTAAGGATGTTGTTAATGGCGTTGTATTTACAGTGAGCGTGGATGAAATTCCAGATCTTTTGTATCGGGAAGAGGGTTATAATTTGATCCCTGTTGTTGTGCAAAATTGGAAAGAATCAGGTCACAATTACTATGCCTATACGTTTTCTGCTCAGGCACCCTACACCAATGACACCATTGATCCTAGGCCTATGTATTATGAATTAAGCCGGGATGCCTCTGGTCGTTATGATCCAGCTTTTTACTCTCTCTGGTTTCAAACGACTTTTCAAAGTGATGGCAAGACGCCAATAGGTGAGTGGGAAGAGCGAGTCAAGAATCATGATCCGCTAACCCAAATCGAGTCCTATTCTAAACTTCATGAATAGCGGGTTAAAATGATGGCTCTTATTCTAGAATTCTAGAATAAGGGCCTGAATTCGGCTCGTTATTCTAAAATACTAGAATAGTGGCGTGGGATAGGCGGTGCTACTTATTAGAGGATTCAATCGTCTCTTTGATAAGCTGCTCGAGCTCAGACTTCAATTTTGGATTTTTCAAATGTCCCTGCTCGTCGAATGCGTTGAATGCATCTGCAACGACCAGTTGTTTTGGCATTACTGTTCCACCAATGGCTTCTACGATTGTTCTTAGGTGTATTAGCCCTCGTGCTCCGCCGCTTGATCCTGGGGATGCGCTCATGATCACAAATGTTTTACCTTTGAAGGCTTCACGAGAGGATCCGGCAGTTTCACTTCGGGACGCCCAGTCGATTGTGTTTTTAAGTAATGCTGAAAGAGAAGCATTATATTCAGGTGAAGCGATCAGAATAATGTCGCTCTCAATCATCAGTTTGCGTAGTTTTTTAGCATTTTCCGGCATTCCTTGCGCAGCTTCAAGATCTCCGTCATATAAGGGGATGGGATAATCTTTTAAATTAATAATTGTCGTTTTAGCGTTCATGCTCTCGGCGAGTTGAGCTGCTTCGATCACGAGCTTGTGATTAACAGAATCCTTGCGGGCGCTTCCAGCAAAAGCAAGTACATTTAATTCAGCGCTAAGATGAATGGAAAGTGAAAGACATAAGATTATTAATTTCCACATATTGGTTCTCCTGGTTAATAACAATTTAAATAGGATAGCTTAAAATGTAATAAAAGACAATTTTTGGGGGATATAGAGGGGGATAAAAGAGATCGGAAGAGGTAGGATTCGAACCCACGGTCCCGTGAAGGACTTCTGTTTTCAAGACAGACGCAATCGGCCACTCTGCCACTCTTCCGCTCGAAATTCTACGCTTATTGGGTATTTTTTCGCAACAAGATTTCTCTTATTACGCTTAAAATAAAAATTATACCGATTTTAGTGTAAAAATAAATAATTTTATGTGAATAATATTAGTATGAGTTAATTAATTTTAATTAACGGTGAGGTTCTTATGGGTTATAATGAAGAATCAAATGGTGGGATTAAATTACTAGATGCTGTGGAAGCCCTTGCAAGCATTGTTGAAACGCCTTGGGAGTTGGACTCTTTTGCGGGCAGGGATTTGGATGGAGATTGGAAGAATGCCGGTTGGCTGAAAGGCGGCAATAAAGAGGAAGTTGTTTCCCAGATCAAAAATATCTTTAAGGTAATCCTCACTCACTTAAAAGACTTCTATCAGGAAGGTAGAAGTGCAAAGGAATTCTCAGAAAAAAATGAAAAAATAAAATCGATCATGCTCATTGTCGGGCAAGCTGCTAAGAAAATAGACCGTTATACTGATTTATTTCGCGCTAAAAACCTTCATAGTGTCACAGAAACCAAAGAATACAGACAGCTTCAGGATTTTTATAAAAAGAAAATTTCAAAAACAATTGATGAGTCAGTGTTGGGGAAATGGCTGCTTGCTTTGACAAGTCAAGCGTTTAAAGAGCAATCCAAGGTGATCGCAGCTGAGAAAAGATTGGATGCCGGCCATGTCTTTGTGGACCTTGACTCAGTGAAGAATGATACGGAATATGAACTTTTCTTTATCCGCAAAGAGGATGGAACACGATTCTTTAATGCCAGATTGATCAAGAATATTACATTGATTTGCGATTTTGGATTTAAAATTGGACAGGTGCATGATGCAGACCCCCTAGTTGATTTGCCTCTTTGGGCTGACCGCTATGGACTTGGTGTTGCTGAGCGCATTTTGAAAAAAACAAAATCGACGATCAACCACTATTTCCCTGTAATTGTGCATCATAAGGAAAGTTTGATCTGTTCAAACGTGCATAAAGCGATTCTTGCACTTTTTTCAGCTGCAAACCAAGACAGATTGTTGAGCGCTGGTTCCTCCAAGGGTTGCTTGAGTTACTTGGGGGATTTTCAGATGTATCTAAGAACAGCTCTTGAAACAAGGGCTTATCAGCACATGATTGCCTTCCCGTCCCAGGAGTTTCGGACAGAGGATGTCGCAGCGAAAAAAGTGATCGACACCCTTTTAGAGCAGATTTATGAATCTAAAGGGATGGATGAGAAGCTGGATGCCTATATCCATTTTCTTGTTGGACAAAGCCGCGAAAATCTATCTCCTGAGCATAAAAAAGGAAAAGGTACAAACCCTATCTGGAATCGATTGGCAAGCGATAATGCAGCCCTTCATAAATATTTGCGCAATCATCCGAATGGGCCTCTCAATAAGGTGCTTGGATTGCTTGAGGAAGGAGATTATAATTATTTTGATCCCTACCGTCAGATGAGATTGCCGGAGACAATTTTTGAAGTGGATTCCAATGATATAAGAACACATGTTCATATTTTGCCTTCGCCAACGAAGCAAGAATCTATTCACGAAGCAACTGTGACGGAGGAGTGGCTGGGATATCTGCATGCGAGAGCCTCTGAAAATGCTGTCCTGATCAATTTTCAGGACAATACTTCCTGGAGAGAGTATGCAAGAGCCCAAATCCTAGAAAAATTGCATTCAGGAACTGGCTTTGATGAGTTTTTAAAAGTAGTGACCTTGCCAAAAGATACAGAGTTTTATCATCAGGAAATGCCGTACGATGACATCCATCAACTTTCGGCATTTAAAAACCATCTACGCGATCAAATCCTTGGTGAGCACACAGGGTTTTACTTTCCTGATGAAGTGAAGGAACATATTACAGCGGAATGGATTGAGGGGATGTTCTCATTCGTTAGCCGCATGTTCTTTTCTGGTAAGAATGTGCTATCTAGAGATGCAAGGTTGGATTTTATTGAGATCTTTTATGCATTCCTGGAGTTGAAAATTGTAGAAGTTCTTCATCCTGAAGATCTATTCTTCACCTGTAAGGATGGGGTCGATATTAGCCCGACAGCAGCTTCTGTGTTCTTTTTTCTGCTTAAGTTATTGAATGGAACACCTATTGTGGAAGAAGAGATCGATCATCTCACAAGGATTCTCTACAAGCCATCCCTTTTAAGCCGGGAAAGAGGCTTACTTGAAGGGCGGGCAGAAAGAATGCTGGGTGCTATCAAAGTGATGGAGTCTGCAACAAATGACTTGAGCGATAAGTTCCGTAAGGAACTGACCGCATACTTCAACCCAACCACCCTAAAGAGCGTCATCACCAACTAAATTATATTCAACACGAAGACACGAAGACACAAAGAGGGTCGTGATTCTTCGTGTCTTTGTGCCTTCGTGTTGAATTTTTCAGGAATATATTGAGAGATACTTTTCGTTGAGATAGGTGACATAAGGATCGGCTGAGAAGGGTTTCCCAGTTATATTCTTGATTAATTCTAAGCTTCGGTATTGTCTTCCATACTGGTACACGTGTTTATGGAGGAATTGCTTGATGAAGGCAAAGGATCCGGATGCGACCTTCGATGCCCAGTCAGGGTGTTCTTTTTCAAATTGAGTGAAGATGGAAGCTGCGTAGAGGTTGCCGAGTGCATAGGTCGGGAAGTAACCAAATGCGCCCATGGACCAGTGGATATCCTGCAAGCAACCTTTTGTGTCATCCGGAGGGGTGATCTTGAGAAGTTCTTTCATCTTGGCGTTCCACGCTTCCGGTACATCTTTCACATCAAGGGAGCCTTCGATCAGGGCTTTTTCCAGTTCAAAACGGAGGATCACGTGCAGCGGGTAGGTGACTTCATCGGCCTCGACGCGAATGAGCGAGGGTTCTACGATATTGATCGCCTTATAGCAGGCATCGCTTGAGATCTTTTTATAGTGAGGGAAGTCTTTTTGTAGCTGAGGCAGCAGGTATTCGATGAAAGGTTTACTAAGGGCGATCCGTGTCTCCCAAAAGCGCGACTGGCTTTCGTGTATTCCCATGGAGATCGCTTGGCCAAGCGGTGTGCCAAATTCCTTCTCCGGTAAACCCATTGTATAAAGGCTATGGCCGGCTTCATGCATCACAGTGCCTAAACAGCCAAAAATATTATTTGGTTCGATCCTGGTGGTAATACGGCTGTCTTTTGGGTGGTTTCCAGTTGAAAAAGGATGGGTCGAAAGATCAAGCCGCCCATTTTTAAAGTCATAACCGATCTTCTTTAAGAGTTTATTGCAAAATTCCAGCTGTTTTTCATCTGAAATAGGGGTAAATAGGGCTTTATTGTCGATTTGTTTCTTATTTAGGATTTTGCTTAAAAGCGCGCTATTTCCTTTTTTTAGAGGTGTAAAAATCGAAGTAATACCGGCAGTGGTCATGCCAGGCTCGTAAAGATCGATCAGGGCGTCATAGGGTGTTTCTTTGTAGCCAAGGTAGTCAGCTTTTTTACGATTGGCTTCGACGATTTTTTTTAAATAGGGCTTAAAGCTTGCATAATCGTTATTTTTTCTTGCATCCCGCCAGGCGTTGATGCTTTCAGAGCATAGCTTTGCAAAGCTTTCAACAAAGGTTTTTGGCAGAACGGTATCCAGAAGGTAGTCACGTCGCCATTCTTTGACAGCACTCTGTTCCCTTTCGGTGAGATCTTTTGCAAGGATTTTTCCTGATTTAATGTCGATAAGCTTAGAGAGAGGCTCTTTGAATTTAGCGCCTGTTTTTTCTTCATGGATAATACCGGCCAAAAGTTCCAATTGATCCCCACGAATGGACGCGCCACCGGATGGCATGAAGATTTCCTGGTCCCAATCTAAAAACTGGCTGACTCCTGAAAGGAGTTCAATGCGTGTAGATTGTTCTTTAAGGCGTTTATAGTCTAATTTCGGCATGTGAGAGGTTCCTTTTGATAAGATTCTTCGTAGATAAAAAAACGTTGGATCCGGGGCCCAAGGCAGGTGATCAATTCATGCGTGATCGAATTTCCTTGCAGGGCAAGTTCTTCTGGAGATAGGTAATGTCCGTGATCGTCTTCTCCAAAAATAAGGACCGGATCTCCTACTTTGACTCCAGGGATATGCGTGACATCGATCATCATAAAGTCCATGCAAATCTTTCCGATCATGGGCGCTTTTATCCCGCGGATCAAAACAAATCCTTTTCCACTGTAGTTACGATGGAGCCCATCAAAATAGCCGACGGGGATTACGGCCACTTGCATTTCTTCTTCTTCGACAAGATGACTTCTGCCATAGCTGATCGTATCCCCTTTTTTGCAAATATTGATCCCTGCGATGCGGGAAAATAGGGATACAGCGAGCCTTAAGTGATTTTTTTCTTT
>CAZOAX010000068.1:6432-8918 GCA_964577735.1 uncultured bacterium | reverse complement strand
GGCGCCATAGCAGAAGAAATAGAGGGCAAAAATAGAGAGCGTCTTCACCCACATGGCAAAATTGGCGTGTTTGGATTTTCCAGTTTTCTTGAAATATTCCGCAACACGCTGTTTTACAGTGGGATAGAAGTCATTTGCATCTGCTGCTCCAAACGAAGGTCTCATCCCTCAACAACTTCCCGGGTAGAAAAAAACAAGAGAGCTAGCACGGCAAGGGTAATCAATGCAAGCATACCTGCCGGCATAAATTTGCCTGTGACCACTGTGCGATAGACAAAAAAGGCACTTAAGAATGCAAGGAGCCCATAAGTAGCTTTATAGCCAATTGCTGGGTATTCACGATTGACAAAGATGGAAGCTAGAACAAGGATGGCAAAGATGCTGCTCATGATGAGCGAGGGAAGGCTGCCAGCTTTTATGTAACCAAATAGTCCGCCTCCTGCAAGAAGGGCGCTGTAGGTGATCAGGGTTGTTGTGATTTTATTCATGCGAATATCTCTTTTAGGTAAGTATGTAAGGTTTTCATGCTGCGTGAGCAAGCGATTTTATCAAAGTACATGCCGGAAGATTCGTCATGAGCTTCTGGATTTGTGAAAGAGTGGGCGGCGGTTCCATAGATATGGGTCTGCCAGTCGACATTTTTTTCATCCAGCTCTTTTTGCAGATCCAAGACATCTGTCATGGGCGTCAGGGGGTCTTTATGGCCGTGGAGAAGTAGGAAAGTGGAGTTGATCTCATCGGCAGTTTTTTCAAGGACGGCTTGGTGGCCCATTAAGTTCGGCCCCAGTACGCCGTGGAAACTGACGACGCCGTCCAGGATCGCACCTGTTTTCATCAATTCGATCACAGTCAATCCGCCAAAGCAAAAACCGATAGCAGCAATTTTTGAGACGTTGCACTCTTCCATCGTTTTAGCTTCCCGGTAGGCAGCTAGAATGCGTTCACGTAATAGTTTGCGATCAATAAAAAGAGGAAGTGTCAGGCTGGCAGCCTCTTCTTGGTTGTGAGCGGCTTTTCCACCACCGAACATGTCTGCTACAAAAGCTCCATACCCCATGTTGACAAGCTCATGTGCCTGATCTTTTGCAAATTTATTCATCCCTTCCCATGTGGAAGCAATGATGACAATGGGAGGTTTTTCGACAGCTGTCGGATAAGCAAAGTAGCCTAGGCAGTCTGTCGTTCCGGCTTTGTATGCATGCTCTTTTGATTCCATGGAATCCTCTTTTTGAGGATATGTATATCATAAATTGAATTGGTGACAAATCTTTATTCTGGCGGTACTTTGGGCTTAGCTTTTCTATCGAGGTAATCTTGCATGCAGGATTTGATCAACTGAGCATAAATGGTATTATCTGCTTCCAGATTTTTAATGGTTTTTTCTGCGTAGAGTTTTTTATTTTTGCTTTGATGGAATTCCATCCTACTTAAGATCAGTTGTTCCTGCGGAACCTTACCTGATGGAAGCCAGCCGATCGTATGCACCTGAGGATCGTATAGAGTCCGAGAGGAAATCTTGTTTAGCTGATCAAAAACTTGGATAGCGGGATAGTAAGTTTTTCCCCATGGCTCGCAAACAACGGCAGCATCTCCCCATGTGGTCGGATCGGTCACATCGCTACCAGGTTTTCTTCCAATCACAACAAAAGCATGATCTCCATTAACAAGAGCAAGATAATCTAATTTACGTAAGTTTTTTTCATTTTTTAGATACGTGTAGGCAATCGCACTATGTTCGCCGCAATTTCCGATTTTGTGCTCCTTTGCCACCTTGGCTATCACTTCATAATATAGATCAAAATTATGGCTGAGAGGAATATTTTTACTGGCTGCTTCTGCATCATTGATCATCAAGTTCATTTTGACGAGCTTTAGGCGGCTCACTTTGCTTAAGTCATTATCATAATTGACAGCTCCATAGGGGAGGCATTTAGTTGTGTAGTCGACAGCTTCTTTTGCATAGAGGAGATTGCGATCAAGTTTGGTGAGTTCGACTTTTGGGGTATACCGGTAATAGGCATAAAGACTTGTCGCTGCGAGACCTGCAAAAAATGTGAGAGGATAAGTCATAAATTTAAAGGAGGTACTTTGGGTTTAGTTTTTCTATTGAGATAATCTTGCATACAAGATTTGATTGCTTGAGCCTCAGGGCTCTCATCTGCTTTGAAATTCTGGATGGTTTTTTCCGCTAACCGTTTTTTGTTTTTGCTCTGATGAAACTGTAATCCTTGATAGATAATCTCTTCAGTCGGCACTTTTCCGGAAGATTGCCAGCCAATGGTATGGATGCTTGGATCATATAAGGTTCTTGCAGAGATCTTGTTCAGCTGGTCAAAAATTTGGATGGCCGGATAGTAGGTTTTTCCCCATGGTTCGCAGATGACAGCTGATTTTCCCCAAGAACTCGGATCGGTGACATCGCTGCCATGCTTTCTTCCGATCACAACAAAACAGTGGTCTCCACGTACAAGAGCCAATAATTCGAC
>CAZOAX010000068.1:0-6422 GCA_964577735.1 uncultured bacterium | reverse complement strand
CTGCGCAGTGCTCCGTGCAATTTCCGATTTGGTACTTTTTTGCAATCCGTGCAATCACTTCAATTCTTTTATCTAAATTATAGTGGGGCGCAGTGATTTGGTTTATTTCAAGTTTTATTTCTGTGCGCAGATTAAACATTTTTAAGAGCAAGTCAGGGCTTATTTCTCTTATATCTTTGCTGCGGTTTACAGCTCCGAGCGGGAGAGCTTCCGCTGCATATTCCATGGCTTCTTTTGCGTATAGAAGATTGCGCTCTAGTTTTGTGAGTTCAATCTTTTCGTCTAGATTGCACGCGTGATTTTTGGAGTAGACTTGAAGGATCGCAGCTCTTAGAACAGCACGGAAAGTGATAGGAAAAGTCATAGTGGCAAATAGTATAGCAGCTTTTCTCCTTTTTCTCTAATTCCTTATTGCTTATCTTGTCTGAATGCAAACGCCTGTATTATCAGTATTAAATTTAAAAGTTAGGCTCCGGACGGAATCCGGGATTTATGAGATCGTTCGAGGAATTTCTTTTGATCTTTTCGCTGGAAAAGCGCTTGCTCTTGTAGGAGAGTCCGGCTGCGGTAAATCGCTTAGTGCACTCTCATTATTAAGGATTCAGCCGACTCCACCTTTTTTGCCGCCAGAGGGACAGGTGATCTACAACCAAGAGAATCTGCTGGAGCTTCCGGAAAAACAGCTTAGAAAGTTTCGCGGTGGCAGGATTGCCATGGTCTTCCAGGATCCAAACAATGCTCTCAATGCCGTCTATACGATTGGTGTACAACTCATGGAAGTGGGCATGTTACATCTTGGAATGGATGAAGAACAGGCTTATGCCAAAGCGGTTGAATCGTTGATGGCTGTTGGGATTCCTCGTGCAGAAGAGCGGATGGATGATTATCCTCACCAACTGTCCGGCGGGATGAAGCAACGGGTGATGATCGCGATGGCGCTTATTGCAGAGCCCGATATTTTGATCGCAGATGAACCGACAACTGCTTTAGATGTGACGATCCAAGCGCAAGTGCTTGACCTTTTACGTTCAATCCAAAAGAAAACGAATATGGCGATACTCCTGATCACGCATGATATGGGGGTTGTTGCCGAACTTGCTGATGATGTCGCTGTGATGTACGCGGGTTCGATTGTGGAAAAGGGGACTGCCAAGCAGATTTTTCATAAGCCATCTCATCCTTACACTCAAGGGTTGTTTCAAGCCTTTAAACGAGAGGGGGAACGAGGTTTTTTGAGCACGATCAAAGGTTCTGTCCCTTCAGCTGGACATATCCCAAGTGGCTGTGCCTTCCACCCACGCTGTCCGTATGCTTTTGAAAAGTGCTATGAGGGCCAAGTGCCGAATTTTTCCATTGAACCGGATCATTTAGCAAGGTGTTGGCTATATGAGCGATGAACCGCTACTAAAACTGACAGGCATTCGCAAATTTTTTCCGATCCATGCAGGTGTATTCCGAAAAGTTGTGGGTCATATTCAGGCAGTGAATGGAGTTGATTTAATTTTAAAGCAAGGCACCGTGCATGCACTTGTTGGCGAGTCGGGCAGCGGTAAAAGCACCCTCGGCAGGGTGGCGATCCGTCTGTTAGAGCCAACAGCCGGCACGATTGAGTTTAAAGGAGTTAATCTTAACAACTTATCATCTGCTGAATTGTTGCCTTATCGAAGATCTCTACAGATGATCTTTCAGGATCCCTATTCGTCCTTAAATCCGCGGCTTTCGATCCTGGAGGCAATAGGGGAGGGGCTTGTCTATCATGGGATAGCTAAAACAGAGAAAGAAAAAAAAGATCAGGTTGCACTTATCTTGGAAGAAGTAGGTTTGTCACCAGATGTAATGGACCGTTATCCCCATCAGTTTTCAGGTGGCCAGCAGCAGCGGATCTGCATCGGACGGGCCATTGCCCTGAAACCCGAACTGATTGTTTGCGATGAAGCGGTTTCAGCCCTCGATGTTTCGATTCAGGCGCAGATACTCAACCTCCTCATCAAGCTCCGGGAAGAGTTTCACTTAAGCTACCTCTTTATCTCTCATGATCTATCAGTTGTCCGGCATGTCAGCGATCACATTACAGTCATGTACCTTGGGCACATTATGGAGACAGGTGCGACGCGAGACATTTTCGAGCATCCGAAACACCCCTATACGCAAGCCCTCCTGTCTGCCATCCCTAAAATGGAGCCTGGACTCATCACCAACCGCACTATCCTTAAAGGAGAGATCCCCTCCAGCAGAAATCCACCCTCCGGCTGCCCTTTCCGCACCCGTTGCCCTTACGCAAAACCGATCTGTGCAGAGCCACCTCCTTGCAAAAAAGGCCCAGGAAAGGACCACAACTATTTTTGTATTTTAGATTGAGGTAATGATGAGTTCGATTAGATTTGGTGCAGGCCTTGGAATGTGCTTAGGCGTTCTGCCAGGTGCCTACTATTATTATCAGGCAGATAAGTACAATAAAATGTCCAATATTCTCGAAAAGAATAGAGATTTAAGATTTATCGTTATTTATAACGATTACAAAAGATACCATAAAAATGCATGCATTTGCTTAGTCGGTTTTCCCGCTATTGGTGTGCTCGGAAGTGCCACTCATTATGGTCTAAAGCATCTTTACAAAGCTGAACCTAAAACACAAAAAACTTTTGCAACACTTACCATTATTGCCCTTAGTGCGATTCTTGCCCTTCATCAAAAACAAAAGAGGTCCCATGTCGATTAAAACTTTTCTAAAATATGGTGCCGGAATCGGAACTGCCGGTGGAATGCTGTCTGGTGCTTATTTCTACTGGGATGCTCAAAGTTATTACAAAATGTATGACAAACCGAACGATCACAACATTGTTGCACGATGGGCCGCATTTAATTTGTACAGTCAGTCACTGGACGCCGCGATCAACTCTCTTATGGTAGGTCCTCCGCTTGGTCTCACCACGGCCGCCAGCATCTATTGCACAAAGCGTGCCATAACCAAGTTTTGCTTTGCCGAACCCAAAACACAAAAGCATATCCTGCTTGCCTTGGCGATAGCCATCTCCACACTTGCCATCGCCAAAATCGCTAAAGAGGGGTAATTTGACGTATATATCGATATATGATATAATCAGATAAAAGAAGGTGCTGATGTGATTCGATCTTTTGCGGATGGTGAAACTGAAGACATATACAATGGATTGAATTCAAAGAAAGCTAGGAAAAGATTGGATCCCATATTTTACGAAATAGCACGAAGAAAGCTGGACATGCTTGAGGCCGCATTAGATCTTGTTGATCTTAGAATTCCACCGGAAAATAGATTAGAGGCCTTGAAGGGAGATCTTAAAGGGAAATACAGTATTCGGATTAATGATCAATTTCGAATTATATTTTCATGGGGAATTCATGGGCCTGAGCAGGTTAAAATTACTGATTATCATTAAAGTAGCAGGAGGGATTTATGTTACCTAAACATAGGCAGCCAACTCATCCGGGGGAGATTTTATGGGAAGAATTCCTTAAACCTCTTAAGCTTTCGCAAGGACAGTTTGCAAAATATCTCAAAGGAACATGGACACAGCCTAAAATTAGCGAGATTATTAATAAAAAGAGAAGAATCACCGAATCTATTGCTTTAGATTTTTCTGATGCGCTTGGAACTTCGCCCGAATTTTGGCTTAATTTGCAAAATAGATATGATCTTTGGGATGCCAAGCAAACGCATAAACCAATTTCCCGCATACCTGGTCTAAAAGCTTCTGGGTTTTAAATAACCTTCTTATGCGCACTTGAATGAATTTTAAGTTGTATAAATTAATTTAAATCAAAAACACGTTTCATAAAATCATTTAATTATGCATTCTCAACGAAATTTATCTTGAGATGCTTGAAGGAATTTTATGACACGTTACTTTCTTAGAATACTATTTTGCCTGTTTGCCTGCTCAGCCTTTGCTGAGGAGGATTATGAAGATCTATTTCTCTCAACACCAGAACAGCTAGCGACAAGCCATCTGATTGGCGGTGTGATCAGTCCCTTAAGTGGACAGCCCGTTTTAAGTCAGACGGACATGACGGTCAATGGAGCAGAACCGCTACGGCTTTCAAGGGTTTATATTTCGCCATTTATTCCAGATAGTTTTGAGAGGCAAGGATGGCTACTTCCAAAAAGGTATCTCCATCAATATCTAGCAGGATATAAAGGCTGGCAGGTTTTTCCTCACACTCGGCTTGAATACAATGCTATTGAACAGACTTATCGCGTGTGCGACCCAAGTGGTGCGACGGTTGATTTTTACGTAACCGATTCTAAGACGACTTTAGCCTCTTCTTCTAAAGGGATATGCAATGCTGTAGGAGACATGCCAAGTGGTAAATATGATTTACGTAACACGCGCATTCATCGTTTGGAACAAGGAAAATGGGTGGTTGTTATTGCCCCAGAAGGGGCGAAGCGCTTTTATTTAAAAAATTCGCCGCGCTTATATCTTTTGTTTAAAGAAGTTCTGCTCAATGGGAAAGTTTTAAGATACCACTATGACAAAGTCAATCGTCTCATTCGTGTGGAGAGCATGGATCCTAAAGAACAGCACATTTATGCTTCTTTGGATATTACAGGTGGTTGCCACTTTACGTCTTCTACCGGCGTTACAACTGATTATCTCTATGAGATCCGACGCATCCAGGCCAAATTCACAGAAATTGAAAATGGGATCAAGGTGAATAAAAAGATCGATAAGGCCGGTCCTCCGATTTTAACATCGGTGAAAAGTCCTTCTTATCGCAATGAAGAAATAAAATATGCTGATAATTTTCTGCTTAGTTCCTACTCAGGTAAGGATGAAATTTTCATTCCGGAATACGAAGGATTTGGAAATGAACGTGGATCCAAGATTGTCAAACTTTCTCGTCCCGTGGGTGTGAATGATGCTTTTGAGACTGTCTATGAGATCAGTTATTCCACAGACAAAGGGACTATTGCAAAAGATTTTGAAGGCGATACAACTGAGTATCAATATGGAAAAAACCGGTTAATCAAGTCGATCAAGTGTGGTAGCAAAGAACAGTTTTACACATGGGATGACAATCATTGGCTTACATCCTATGCTGTGGAAGGCCTTTATAAAAAATCATTTGAATATGATGCCTATGGCAATCCGATCAAAGAAACCCTGATTGGCGATCTTACGGGCAGCGGACTTGAAGAAAGCTATGTGATCAATAGAGAGTTTTCTCAGGATGGAAAGCATCTTCTTATTAAAGAAGAGCATGACAATGGAAAAGGATATTATTATACCTATTTGCCTGATACTAATCTTGTTACATCCAAATTAACCAAAGAAAATGGACGGACTATTCTTCAGGAGTTTTTCTTCTATGATGCGTGCAATAATCTCGTAAAAACCATTTACGATGATGGAGGGGGTCGAAGGATCAAGACTTGGACGCTTCGTCAGCAAGCACCATTCTTGCATATGCCGGAATGGTTAGAGGAAAGTGACGGCGTACGTAAACATTTTATTTATGATGCTCATGGGAACATTGCGAAAGAAGAAATCTACGATGCAAATGGGGTCTTTGCTTATGCTATTGAGAAAACGTATAACGAAAGAGGCGATCTCCTATCCGAAACCAATGCACTTGGTCAAAAAGCCTCCTATCAATATGATGCACACGGTCATCGTTTTCACGAGGCTAATTTTTCAAACCTATTAAGTACAACTAGATCCTACGACAAAAATGGTCGTCTGAAACAAGAAAATGAAAATTCCCATGTTCAAAAATTCGAATATGATCTTCTTGATCGTCTGATTCAGAAGACTGATCGTTTCAATCATGTGACGCAATACTTCTACGATCCATCCGCAAAAAAAGTTTCACTCACCGTATTTCCAAATGCAGTCAAGACAAAAAGCACTTACGACCCCTTTGGACGGGTGAGTTCAGAAACAGATGCGAATGGTAATACGACAACCTATCGCTATAATGCCTACGGAGACGTCACTGAGGCAAACTATCCTGATGATGGGCAAGAAAAGTGGTTATATGCAAAAGACGGTGCACTAGTCTCCCATCAAACCAAAGATGGTCTTGAAATTAAATACAAACGAGATATTTTGGGAAGGGTTCTTTCTAAAACGTCTTTAGGAGAAGAAGTATTCACCTATAACGCCTCAAATCTGCTGACAAAAACCGATTTGGAAGGAAATATCACTCAATATACCTATGACAGCGTCGGTCGAAAAATCAAAGAAGATCATGCGGGGCATGTCACAGAATACGCCTACGATCCTCTTGGAAGACTTGAAAAAGTGATCAAGCAAAATACCTTGTTGATTCACTACAAGCGCGATTTATTAGGCCGTGTCGTTTCTGAAACTAAATCAGATGCATATGAGATTTCCTACTCCTATGACGCAGATGGCAATCAAGCTTCCGTGAAACGAAAT
>CAZOAX010000067.1:0-8934 GCA_964577735.1 uncultured bacterium | reverse complement strand
CGAATTGTCGATTTTGGACCTGGAGCCGGCGTACAAGGCGGCGAGATCCTTGTCAATGGTTCGCTTGATGAATTACTCGCATCCCCTACTTCTGTGACGGGCGCTTATCTCACTGGCAAAAAAGCCATTACTATACCGAAAAAACGGCGTAAAAAGACAAAAGCTGCTTTAAAGATCAAGGGTGCCTCTCACAACAATTTAAAAAACCTCGATGTTTCGATCCCTCTTGGACTTTTTGTCGCTGTAACTGGTATCTCAGGATCGGGTAAGTCCTCTTTGATCACAGACATTTTATATCCTGCCCTCTCCAATGCCTTGCATCGAGGAGAACATCCCGTTGGATCTCATACTGGTATAGAAGGGATCGATGAACTGGACAAGGTGATCGCCATCGATCAAAGCCCCATCGGGAGAAGTCCAAGATCCAACCCTGCAACCTATGTAAAGCTGTTTGACGATATCCGGCTTCTATTTTCCAAACTTCCAGAAAGCCTTGCCAATGGGTACTTGCCAGGCAGATTTAGCTTCAACGTTAAGGAAGGATCCTGCCCTGAATGTGGTGGCATGGGGATGATCAAGATCGATATGGACTTTTTGGAAGAGGAATGGGTCGATTGCCCGGTTTGTCTTAACCGTCGTTTTGATGAAGAGACACTGGCCGTTACCTATAAAGGCAAAAACATCCATGAAGTTTTAGAAATGGACGTGGAGTCGGCCTATCACCTTTTTGAGCCGATCCCAACGATCAAAAACAAGCTTGAAATGCTCAGAAAGGTAGGGTTGAACTACATTAAGCTCGGTCAATCCTCAACGACCCTATCTGGTGGAGAAGCGCAGCGGATCAAACTTGCCAAAGAACTCTTAAAACCTGCCACCGGGAAGACTCTATATATTTTAGATGAACCGACCACGGGATTGCATTTTCATGACATTGATCACCTGCTTGAAGTCCTGCATCAATTTGTCGATAGAGGCAACACGGTCCTTGTGATCGAGCACAACATGGAAGTTGTGAAAACCGCTGATTGGATTATTGATTTAGGACCTGATGGAGGTGAACTTGGCGGTTATGTCGTCGCTGAAGGTACTCCTGAAAAAATTGCGGCCATAAAAGATAATCCAACCGGAGCTTCCTTAAAAGAAGTGCTCAATTTGTCACCACTTGAGCGTTTAGATCTTTATCGCAAAGCCACTTATCCACCTCCGGTAGATCCCCTTGATACAATTACAGTCACCGATGCTGAACAGAACAATTTAAAACGGATCACGGTCACTATCCCAAGAGAGCAGATCACAGTCTGCACTGGCCCCTCAGGTTCCGGAAAATCCTCTCTTGCTTTTGATACGGTCTACGCTGAAGGTCAAAGGCGCTATATCGAATCCCTCTCCCCTTACGCCCGTCAATTCGTCAAACAAATGGATAAACCAAAAGTCGGGTTCGTAGAGGGCTTATCCCCAGCTGTTGCGATCGAACAATCTTCGCACTCTGGGAATCCGCGTAGTACAGTCGGCACTTTGACTGAGGTTTATGACTATTTGAGGATATTATATGCCCGTATCGGCATCCCTCATAGCCCAGAAACTGGAGAAGTAATCCAAACCATCAGTAAGGAATATGTTGTAGAAAAAATCCTTGAACTACCCAAAGATGCAAAAATCCAGATCTTAAGTCCGATTGAAATTCGAAAACAGGACAAATTTGAAGACATTGTCAATAAATTGAAAAAACAAGGCTATGTTCGGATCCGTCTCAACGGAGAATACTTTGATTTAGATTCTCCTTTAGACTTTGATCGAAAAAGAAAAAATGCCCTTTTTCTTGTGATCGACAGGTTAAAAGTTAATTCCTCCATTCGATTAAGGCTACTTGAAGCGATCCACAATGCAGCCCATTTAAGCAAGAACAAGGTCGTTGTAGACTATGAAGGGCAAGACCTTTTCTTCAACCTCGCTTTTGCTGTTGAAAGCACAGGACAGTCCTATCCTGAGATCACCCCTCAGACTTTTGCCTTTAATAAAGCAGAAGGGATGTGCAATGAATGTCAAGGCCTTGGCATCACTTACGGCGCCAATTTATTGCATAAGCCTTGGGTGCTCGATATGAGCCTTTCTCATCTTTTGCATCTCTTGATGGGTGAGAACATTGCAGCTTCATTCATGAGACAATTGCTCGAATGGTTTGAATTTAACGGCATCGACCCTTACATCCCGATTGCAAGCTTGCACGAAAAAGCGCTTAATTTTCTTATGAATGGGTCACAGGAAACATTCCCCCTTCCATTCGCATCCTTACACTGGATCGGGCTTAATGCTGCTTTTGAAAAAATTGGAAAATCAGCCCACACAGAATATAAAGATGGGGTCCTCCCTCTTTTAGATGAACAAGTATGCAGAAGTTGCAAGGGAGACAGATTAAATCCCCTGGCAAGACATGTGACAATTAAAGACAAGTCCATCGGCGATGTTTGCCGCATGCCGGCAGAAGACTCTCTTACATTTTTCAAAAAGATCAAGATTCCGAAAAAAGAAAAAGCCCTTGAAGATGTTCTTGAGCAAATTACAGAACGCCTTCAATTTATGTGCGATGTAGGCATTAACTACATCTCCCTTGATCGGCGCGCGCCCACCCTTAGCGGTGGAGAAACTCAGCGGATCCGTCTTGCAAGGCAGCTTGGAAGCGGTTTGAATGGCGTCCTTTATGTTCTGGATGAACCGACAGCCGGGCTCCACCCAAGTGATAATGAAAAACTTAAAAGTGCGTTACTTAGATTAAAAACACTTGGTAATACAATCCTGATGGTCGAGCATGACCCCTTCATGATCCAAATGGCAGATAAAGTCCTCGACTTTGGTCCTGCAAGCGGTGCACATGGCGGGCACATTACAGCAAGTGGCACCTATAAGCAGATCCTAAAAAACCCCAATTCTTTGACCGGCGCTTATCTCAGCGGCAGAAAAACAGTGGAAGCCCCTAAAAGGAAACACAAAGGGGAAAAAGGCTGGATCTCTATTGAACATGCAAAAGAGCATAACTTAAAAAATCTCTCTTTAAAACTGCCTATCGGAGCGATTACCTGCATCACAGGCGTTTCTGGATCGGGAAAATCCACGCTTCTTTATGACGTTTTAGAAAAAGGGGTCGCTAAAGTAATCGGTAGAAAAGATCATACTGATTGGTACGGTGCTAAATTTTCCGGTCTCGACGCCTTTGATCGGATGATCGTCGTCGATCAGAAACCAATTGGTCTTACCTCAAGATCCGATGTTTCCACTTATGTCGATGTGTGGGGCGCAATCCGGGATTTTTACGCCAATCTCCCTCAAAGTAAGATCAAAGGTCTGCAACCACGTAACTTTAGTTATAACCACTTGAAAGGAATGTGTACCGCCTGTTTTGGGATGGGCTACAAGAAGATTGAAATGCACTTCCTTCCCACCGTTCGCACCCTTTGTGAAGACTGTCGCGGTATGCGCTTAAATCCTGTTAGCCTAGAGGTCCTCTATCAAGGCAAAAGTGCCGGGCAGATCCTCCAATGCACAGTGGATGAAGCACGTCGTATCTTTGAAAATCACCCTAAAATTTCCCGCATTTTAGATACTCTTATCTCCGTCGGCCTTGGCTATCTCACCCTCGGCCAGGAAATGGCCTCCCTCTCGGGCGGAGAAGCCCAGCGAATCAAACTCAGCCGTGAGCTTTCCAAGCGTTCTTCCGGCAAAACCCTCTATCTCCTTGATGAGCCCACAACAGGTCTCCATAGCGATGACTCGGCCAAGCTCCTCAAAGTTCTCTACCGCCTCGTAGAAAAAGGCAACACCCTCATCATCGTCGAGCACAACCTCGACATCATTAAAAATGCCGATCACATCCTCGATCTTGGCCCTGTCGGTGGCGACCAAGGTGGTTACATCATCGCATCCGGCACACTTGAAGACATCATCAACTCCCCTAAATCCGCAACCGGCAAGTACCTTTAACCTTTTTACATTCAACAGGGAATCCAAAAATAAAGAAAAAAAATAACAGGATAGTAGGATAGTCAGGATTTCCCATAGATCATGTCTATCCTATTATCCTGTTATTTTTTTTATGTAGTAATTTGTTTAGCCGGTGTCTACGTGTTGGAATTAAAATATTTTTTGGTTATACAGGTTTAGAAAAAGGCTCTGAGTAGTGGAGAATGATTCTAAAAAGACGATTGGAGCCGGTTTCTTAGGCAATGCGTTAGAATTTTACGACTACACGATCTATGCCTTTTTTGCGCCCATTTTAAGTGTAAAATTCTTTCCCTCTGACAACATTCTAGTAAGCCTTATGGCAACTTATGGGGTCTATGCGGCTGGATTCATTTTTAGACCGATCGGAGGCCTTTTACTTGGCAGGATCGGAGATTTATATGGGCGAAAAAAAGCATTGGAGATTTCCATTTTATTAATGGCTATTCCTACATTGTGTATTGGTTTTTTACCTACCTATGCCGAGATTGGCATCTGGGCGCCTATCTTACTTACTTTAATCCGCATATTGCAAGGCGTATCAGTCGGCGGTGAGATTGTCGGATCGTATGTTTTTCTATTGGAACATGCTTCTAAAAATGAAGCCGCTTATATGACCTCATGGGGAACTGTTGGTGTCCTCGGTGGAAAATGGATCGGCACTTTAACCGCTGCTTTACTGACCTTATTGGTATCTGCGACTGTCTTGGAGGGATGGGCTTGGCGCATTCCCTTTATCGGAGGAATCGTTTTTGCGGTGATTGGTTACTATATTCGTAATAGAGTCTCAGAAACACCCACTTTTAAAGCCATTCAGAGGCAAAACGCAATGACCCAACCTCTTTTAGAAATTTTTCAAGCCAATATGCCTAAAATCTTATTAGGCATCGGATCCCTTCTTGTGCAAACAGCATCCTTACACTTGCTCTTTATGTACCTGCCCACTTATTTAAAAAGCATTTTGAACCTGACTTATTTTGAATCCTATGCTTCAAACCTTCTGGCCTTGTCTCTTAGCATGATTTTAATCCCGTTTACTGGAAAATTAGCTGATAAAATCGGTAATTACAAAGTCATTTTCTATGGAACTATTGCCTTCTCAGCTATCCTTTATCCAGCTTTTTTAATTTTCAGCATGGGCTCGCCTCTATTAGTCATTCTCGCTCAAAGCGCACTTGCTATCACGTTTGCATTCATGCATGGTCCTTTTCCTGCATTTTTCATGGACTTATTTCCAGCAAACGTCCGGTATACATCCACAGCCGTTTCATACAATGTCGGCGTTGCTGTCTTTGGCGGTCTATCACCGGTTATCGCAACATGGTTGATCAATCAATTACAAACACCGACAGCCCCCGCCTTATGGCTGATTTTTTGCAGCTTTATCAGTCTCGGATCTATGGTATTGTTAAAATCTAAATTAGATACGCTCTTAACCAGTTCTTAATATAAAATAATGTATAATATCGGGAATGAATAGCATCTCCAACTACAATTTTGAAGATTCGGATAAATTATTCGGCTATAAACACCGAGTTAATATCACGATGAGCTCTGGCAAGGTTTACAACATTGCCGCGGAAGAAGATGTCGAAAAGCTTTTCCTGCCAAAGTGCCTACGAAAGATCTTCTGGGCTAAAGTTCATCTATTTGATCAGGATGGCAATAGCAAAACGTTTTTTGTTAACCGGAATAGTCTTGCCAAGCGTACTGGAACTTCCGATTCCCTTACAAAATTTGCTTTGAAAATGGGAAAAAAGGATCAAAGCTTTGATTCTGCCATGAAGATTTTACACAAGGCAGACAAAATTGCTGAATCAATGGTGAACGATTACTGGCTCCGCTCAAGGCAATTGCAAAAGACTGGAGAAATTGTCAAAATTATAGAGAAAAATAAAGCGGATTATAGAGAGAGAGCAGAATCAGAGGGGGGCTTTGTTGAAAAGAGAAAAGGGCATACTTTTGTCGTTCGTATCGACCCAAAGGATCCAAACAAAACAAACTTCTACATCAAGCAAGCTAAATTAATCGGAAAAGGAGGATTTAAAAAAGTCCATTCCTTATTGGATTATGAATCAGAAAAACCTAAATACGCCCTTAGCATTCAAAAATTGAACAAGCGTCACCCTGAAGATATGGATTACCCTCGGAAAGGCTTTGAAATTACCTCCAGACTTAAAAATTCCAAAAACATCATGCAAGGAGAACTGCTCTATGAGGATGGAGTCACTCGAAATGCGGATGGTAATATCGAAAAAGTTAACAAGAATGCCTCAGTCTACCTCGTCACTAAGCTTTATAAAGGAACGTTTGCAAAGATTGCCAAATCCAAAAATTTTACATTGAAAGATAAACTGATAGTCTTTTCAGACATCCTTCAGGGTGTTTCGGATATGCATGCAAAGAACATTGTCCATTGTGATTTAAAGAACGCCAACGTTCTTTATAAAATGAAAGATGGCAAACTAAAGATCAAAATTATTGATACCGACCTTTCCAGATCATTTGAAGCGAGAATAGCGAATCATTCCTCTCCAGGGACCCCCCACTATAAGGCGCCTGAAGCACTCGGAAGGCACGCTATAACCCATCCTGACAAACTGGATAGCTGGAGCCTTGGAGTCATGCTTTATGAGGTTTGCGAAGGAAAGCCTGCCTATTTTAAAAAGCAGGAAGAAGCATCAAGAGAGGATTGGGAAGCTGTCGTAAGCACAGGAGTGCAAAACCTTCAGTTTAAGAACTTAAATGATGATAGCGCTCTTCGCGCCATCATCATAGGATTGTTAAATGTCGATCCGGCTTTACGGCTATCTGTTGATGATGCCAAACAAGCCCTCGATGCCTTTATTGAGTCGATGTGACCACTAAAGGAATACTCTCCTGTCCATCTACATTCACAGAAACTATCGTATAAGTATCAATTTGTCCCTTGACCCGATTGTGATCTTGATAAATATAAGGCCCGGCAGCAGGTATAATTGCAATCAAGACGCCGTTTCTTCGGATATAATATGCGACGATGGCAGGGTCAGTAGAGGGGACAAACGAGATAGTGTTCACCCGATCTGTTTGCATTGCAAACTTGTTCTTGCAAGAAACCACAGACCCATCTGTTGGAGGAGCCAAGGAAACAGCTGCTGCAACAAAAGGAATGGCCGCATCAGCCCCGTTGTTGAACTCAGCCCACCCAAGAACGCTAAATCCATTATTGGCAACAGCAACAGATACACCAGCAAGGTTATCCCTTGAAAGCTGATACGCCAGACTTGAAGAAAATGCGCCTCCGGCAGATAATTGACCGAGAAGCACTTGGGCTGATGATTCCGCATTGATGCCATAAATAATCAATGCATTACCATTATCATCAATAGAGACAGCTGGTGACGGCCCATCAAATCCTGATGCAAATAAAACTGCAGGCCCCCAAGATGTGCCATTAAACACGCTGTAGTACTTATCATATATTTCAAAGAATGTATTGTTGTGTTGCCATACAGCGACAGCTGTTCCATTAGCTGCCATAGCCAGGGGTTGATCGGAATAAAAAAGATCAGGTCCAAGACCGATCGTCACAACTGGAAGCCAAGTCGCTCCATTATAGTTACTTGCAACTAGATTACTCGTGATATCGTCTCGTAGCAGAATTAACGCATTTCCATTAGCGTCGATACCAAGATCTATAAGAGTAGCATTGGTTGTGATCAACGTCGGCACTAAAGACCATATAGATCCATTATAGTTGCTTGCATAAACATCTACTCCATCGTCCCATGCCACGACAGCTGTACCATTTGCGCTATAAGCAACTGAAATGGAATTAGTCCCTGATCCAAGAGTCGTAGGAGTACCCCACATACTTCCTGTAAGAAAAGATGCTACGACATTTGTGCCTGCATCAGCCCAAGCCGTCAACCCTTGACCCGGGCCAAGCAGTGCCACTTCCCCGCCATTCACAGCAGTTGCATCTAAAGGATTAGGTGATAAGGTTGTCCAGGCAGTTCCATTAAAAGAATAAGTCGTCACAGTGGCACCATCAAACACCTGCATGATCGCAGCTCCCGACGGCTCCATGGCTACACTGTAAGATCCTTGGGGGCCGGAATAAGGAATATTGATCCAATTATTGTTTATAAAATAATAGGTCAATATATCGTTGGTAAAAGCATCTGTTGTTATCGCAAGAGCATGGTTATTTTCATCTGTAACAAGAGTCGGATTGTAGCCTGTTGATGCTAATTGGGTGGGTATTGGTGGATAGGCTGCTGCTAGAGATACCGGCAATGCAAAATAAATCAATAATCCAGCGATGAACCGATGGATCCTGTCCAATTGAAAAATCATAATCACTCCTGATTTCATAGGTTATAATAGAACTAACAAAATGTATAAAAGAATGACTATGATTTTTTCAGTGATCTATAAAATTTTGCTGTTTCTAGAGGAATCTGCTGGACAATACAATTATGACCAAGCTCCTCATCAAAATAGATCCCATTGCCACTATCCAAAGATTTTGCCATTTGCGAAAAGAGCGCATTATTTCCATGCTCATCTCTCTCAGGAAGCGTATAGACATAGCCACAACTAAGCTGTTTAAAACTTTTCCAATAACTTGCTGCCAAGCGAATCGCGTCCGTCACCCGGTCTGCCTGAACGCCCGTATCCGAATCTCCGAGGAACCATTTATAGCTCCTGGGTTCAACTTTACGTAAATAAAGAGTGCCATCTTCATTTGTCGCCACATGAATAAGATCAGACGTTTGCATCGCCATCTTTATCATAATAAAATTCACGTAGGATCAAATATAGTCCCCCAAAAACAAATATGATGGGAGTCACTAAATTCCATGACAGATTAAAGAAGGCAACAACAAATAATCTTCCCAGTAAAAAAGTCGAAAGAAGCAGATCCTGCATCCGATGTGATAAAACCTGACGTAC
>CAZOAX010000066.1:3527-8946 GCA_964577735.1 uncultured bacterium | reverse complement strand
AACCGGTAGAGCCAGCATGCCGCCGCCAATAATCGTTCCAGACACCAAAAACATGGCGGCAATTACAGTTCCTAAAGCAGGTTTCATTAATTCTCCTAAAAGAGAAACATTCTAAGGCATTGGCTATTAATGCAGAAGAATTTTGATCTCTTTTTGAATCCCGCCCGTGACAATGACCTTTCCTTCCGGATGTAAAAATACATCATACTCAAGCCTGACGCCAAACTCTCCTTTTAAATAGATGCCCGGCTCAATGGAAAAACAGGTTCCCGGCAATAATTTTCTTGTATCATGCGTCTCCAAATCATCGATATGCGCGCCAGGGCCATGATCATCTTCGTCAATGTTGTGCCCAGTCCGATGCAGGAAGCTGTCTCCATATCCGGCATCTTCGATCACTTGACGACAGACCCGATCGACCTCATATCCAAATAAAGTTTTGCCGTTTTCATACCGTTCTTTGACAAAGGCAAGGGCGCTGCTTTGAGCCTCTTTCACGACATCAAAAATTTCCTGATGTCTTTGAGAAGGTTTATTTGATGCAACTGCCACACGTGTAATGTCTCCATAAGTTGCTTTAGGCGCATTTTTTTTGCACCAAAGATCGATCAGGATAAAGTCGCCCCTCTCGATTTTGACGCTATTTTCCTTTGAAGGCGCATAATGAGGGTCGCTGGAATGTTCATTGACAGCACAAATGGGAGGATGATTCGTTATACAATTATTTTCATGCATTTTGGCAAGCATCCGTTGCTGCACGTCGTATTCAGTAACGCCGTCATTGAGATGCTTTGCGATCCACTGCCATGTATCTTCTGCAATCTGATCTAGGATACCGGCAGCCTCCTGCTGCAGAACCCATTTCTCTTCATCATAAACTTCCTGCAATAGGTCACCTGACGAAACGACTTTTGGCCCAGCTTGCCGTACCAAATCAATCGTGCCCCCATCCACTCTTGAGACCTCAGGCACAGCGCAAAACGGAGAATACTCCATCGCAACCGTTGCAACACCCTTCAGCACTTCTCCTAAAATTGTCTCCAAATCCTGCCAGGAACGAAATTTGAATTCTTTGCCCTGTAACGATTCCAAAGGATTTTCCACCGTACTGACAATCTTGACCGGCTCTCCGGTTTTTGGAATCCAGTAAAAAAACCGCCTTGTCAACAATACCGACTCAGGAATTTCTAAAAATCGACATGCCAGAGGATTACTTCTCCTGAAATCATAGAGAAGCCAGCCGTCTATTTGATTTGCTTGTAGAAGCTTTTGTGCTTTTTGAATCTTGTCCATCAAGATCAAGATAGCTGGATTAAGCCTTATATTTCCATAGAATCCAATCTTGGATTTTAGGTGAGCTTGCAAATGGTTTATTTGCGTGGATGAAGTCTTTTACACGAAGCCCGACATCTCCAAATTCCATGAAAAACCTGTTATGCACTCCCCCTTCATCTTCACCTAAGGATAACGTGTTTTCTACATTAATCTCACGCTCATCTAAAGATTTTTTCAATGAAGATTTATTGATCATCTCATCATTAGGATGATGAAGGACAAGTGAATCTTTGAGTCCGGTTTGGTAGATTTTTTTCGTATTTAAATCCAGGTCATAGGATTTTATTACTGTTGCTGTCAATGATCCGATAGCACGCGCCGCAGTTTCACCAATTTTACCCTTAAGTTGAGTCGTTATAAACTCCTTTATCGCTTTTGAAAAAACAGAATAGGATCGATCATTTATGTGCCTTGCTCACGCTCGCTCAGCAGCAGCAGCTCCAGCACCTCCTCCCAAGGAATAACCATGAACTACAATATCCTCTGGTTTAACGCCTTGCGCCGTTAAGAATGCAATTATTGCCAACGTATCTGAAATCAAGTCTTTTGGCTCAACTGGACCTGTCGTTGTCGAATCTGATCCATATACCATCAAGTTTTGCTTTTCCATCGACATCAACAGCTATTTTTTTTGCATCTTTGTAGTGGGGATCATTTTCAAACTCCTTTACACGCACTTGACGTTGATCCCCAGTCAAAATCTCAGATGTCAAAGCTTTGCTTAATATGACAACGAGTGTTTTTTTAACCCTCTATGCAGATCTTCAGAAACACCTAAAGTGATGAATGTGGCGAACATGCGGACAGCCGGACCAAGCAAAGAAGTAGAAGTACTAGAAGGTTTGACGGGTTTGATAGGCGAATTCCACCTTTGGCAGAGGTGGCTTTGCTAGCGGCTTATCAACTTGCCTAAAGTCGTCATAATCGGAACCTGAAGTGTTAGTGACATTAGTCATGAAGATCTGCCTCCAGGACTGTTAATGTCCCTCAGAATTTTCAATTTCAGCCTCAAGCCGTCTTATCTCAGCTTCAAGTCTCTCTACCTCTTGATCGATCGTAGTAGCTCTTTCTTCATATTTTTTGGCTTTCGACTCTAATTTTTCAGCTTGATCTAAGACGCTTAAATTTAAGGCTTTAAAGGAATCGGATAACGCATTTGAATCGACATAGTTTCGTTTAAATGCTTTTTGGATAGCTTTGCCAAAAGATCTAAAAACATTTTTTTCATACTTAAGGGGGGCAATTAATTTTTTGGCAATTTTCGCTGGAATGACAGCCTCTTTTCCCTCGCTGAAGTTTTCAACGGCTACTTTTAACACCTTTCGCTCCTTTTGCGAAAGGTGTTTTAATCTTCCCACCCCTTTATCATTCAATTCACTTTTGATATAAATCATATCTAACTTACTAAGATGATAATCCCTATTCATAAAACACCTACTTAATTACATACATTTATTATAACAATAAATTAAATTATTTATAACAAGCTTTTAATGATAAAGAACTTGAAGAATGGCAGAGGCTGAGATCATCCGGAGAGACTGATGAGGTTCTTCCAGGCGGTCGACTAAGAAGGGAAGGGCAGAGAAGTCACCGATACGACCAAGGGCTTCGATGATCTGCTCTTTTTTGCTGTGAGGAGCGCTGAAGTAGAGACGTTGAAGAGTAGAGAGGGCGTGGGTATCATTACCCCAGACAGCAAGGATCAGGGCCGCTTGCATTTGCACTTTTTCTGAATCATTTCTTAATAATTCCCGAATAAGGACGAGCGCTTCTTCATCTCCTTCTGTTAAAAGGAGGGCGCTTGCAGCACCCGTTATGCCCCACTGCCGTTCTTTTAAGAAATTCGTCACAGCTTCGAGGGCTTGGGGGTGTTTTTGGACAGCAAGAAGGTTCAGCATCTCAAGGCGTGTCATTTGGTTAACAGCCTCAGGATAGTGAGGAATATCCGGACGGTGATTCTCCTGGCAGGGACCTACGCCTGAAAATCTACCGAACTCGCACTCCATTAAACGCTCTTTTGTTTGAGTAACAGCTTCATATAGTGCTTGCGAGCCAAGGGATGGATCGATCTGTTCTTGGATTAGCACATAAGCCAGATTCAATTTTACGTAGGGGTCATTGGTTTCCTTAAATGCTTGTAAATTCAATGGATAACCGTATTTACCAGCGCCTTTTAAAGCACATGCAGCATATAACCGCTCATCAGCATGGGGGCTTTTTAGCCATTTTTTAATCGATTCCTGTCCGACTTCAGAATTGTAAGGCATTAATACCCAAGATGCTGTGATCGCGACTTCCGGAATGGAATCATTCAACAAAGGATCAAGTATAAGAGGTAACGGCACTCCATTGATTTCCTGAACCCGCAAAGCTCCAAGCGTTTCAAGGGCTGCCTTACGCACTTCACTATGCGAATCTTTTAAAAGAGGAAGCAAGAGCGATGCATCTTCTTTCTTGTCATGCAAGCGAATTAAAACGGCTGCTAAAGCACGGTGAGCCGCTCGATTGCTATCGATCAACTTTTGAACTTCATCCAGATTGACTTCTTCTTTTAAATCCATGATCGACGCAATCGCGGAAAACTTGTCTTCTGCGGTGGCCCGGTCATTGCCAAGGACGGCTAAAAGGTAAGGTTCAAGGTCTTGGATCCGCATCTTTCCGGCAGCTCTAAGTAAGGCCGTTCGCACGCTCGGATCTTTTTCCACTTTCAAGCGCTCTTTAATCATGTTTTGGAGTAATTCGTCACGAAAATGAGAAGAAAACTCCACAACAAGCCCACGGATAAGCCGATGAGAGTCGGCACTGTTATCAAGTAAGAGCTTAACACCTCTTGAATCGTTTCCTTGGGCGGCTGCAATAAGCGCAATGGCACGCACCATCGGAGAGTTCCCTTTGGACCCCTTCTCAATGATCCCCCATGACATCTCTTCAAGCGTATCTCTTGGATAAGGATCATCGCCTGCAAGCTTTTGATAGGCGCGAAACGCCTGCATCATTTGATTTTCATCACCGGCTTCAGCATAAATCTTGATAGCTGCCAGGGCGACGTTTTTGGAGAGAGGATATTCCTGAACTGCAGCTTCTGCATTCTGTATAGCAAGTGTATGGTCTCCGAGGACACTGAGTGCATGAAGGCGGGCAACAGATTCCGGTTCCCCGCTAAATAGAAATAATGGAAATAAAAAAAGTAAGACTTTCACGACTTGATTAAAGCACTAAATGCTTTAAAATCAGGATGTTTGGAATCCTCAAGCAGATCAAATAAAATTGTTTCCGTGCTGGAGATCCGAGCGCCCATATCACGAAGCTCTGAGATCGCAGTAGAAAAATCATAGATGGACCTCGATGAGATAGCATCGTTAGCAATCACCACCTGCTTGCCGGATTGAAGTAATGACCGCGCTGTCTGTAGAACACAAACATGGGCTTCAATGCCTGCTACAATCCATTGAGTGCATGGATTTTTATCCATTTCCTGTTTAATGTACGGATCATTCAAGCAGGAAAAGGCTGTCTTTGTGTAGGTCACAGCATCCGGCCCGGCTAATTCACGCACAGCCTCAATCGTGCTACCAAGCCCTTTCGGATACTGTTCAGAGATCACGATTGGGAGTTTAAGGAGCCTACAACCTTGAATAAGCTTGAGGAGTTTCTCTAAAACTTCACAAGGATGCTCGATTAAAGGAAACAGTTTTTCCTGCACATCGACAATCAATAAGCCCGCTTTCTTAGGATCCAAAATTTGAATACTCATGCTAACACCTCTAAGTCTCTTCCCCCGATCAGGTGAAAATGCAGATGAAAAATGGTCTGGCCGGCAGGTGTGCCGTTATTAGTCAATAAACGGTATCCATCTTCTATATCAAACTCTTCAGCAAGCTTTTGAGCCACTTGTACGATCTCTCCAAGCAAAGGATAGTCTTCCGGTTGCATCGATTGGATATCTTTAATTTCTTTTTTGGGCATGATGAGAAGATGGACTGGTGCAGCAGGATAGAGGTCTTTGATCGCGATAATGCGGTCATTTTCAAAGACAATATCTGCCGGAAGCTCCCTTGCAATAATGCGGGCAAAAATAGTT
>CAZOAX010000066.1:0-3517 GCA_964577735.1 uncultured bacterium | reverse complement strand
CATACGTGGAATCCTACAACTTTTTCAAATGCCTGCATCGCATCTTCTCTTGTCTTCCATAGAGAGAAAAACCGTCCCTTATGACAGAAAATTCCACCCGGAATACCGGAAGCACGCTGTAAATCCTCATCAAGAAGACCTGCCCATGCTTCTGGCAGGGCATGTCTCACTTTCATTTTTTCACGGGAATTTGGCGGGATGCCTCTTAATTTCCAGTTATTTCCAGAGGGCATGATCACAAACAATGCCGGATGTTTTTCTCCTTCCAAATCAAAGAAACAATCCATCCAAGGAATAGCCTGATCAAAGATCAAGCATTGTTTATTTTCTTTCATGGCTGTCTGAACAAGCAAATTAAATGAGTGAATATAGCGGTAACGCTCAAGCAACCTTCTCAAGTGGCCGATGGCAAAGTCCAACGCCTTCTGAAAGGCAGCATCCTGCATCTCTGGAGATGCATCGTAATCGATAGGCGTAAAATTCGAGATCAGTTGAGAATAAGTGCATACACCCGGTACATGATGTTCCACTCCATTGTCATGTGCGTCAACACCCATAACAAGCGTGTGATTGAGTAAATTGTACTCAGCTTCTGTAAAATAGCCTTGCTGAAAAAGATAAAGCAGAATCATACCGGCACTGCTGAAAGATCCCGTATATTCGGCTTGATGATGATCAAACAAGCGTTGATTTGCGTCGTAGATTCCTCCCACATCGCAAACAAATTCACATGTTTTCAGTAAATCTGGCTCCCGTGTACGGATCACTTTATCGGGATCGACAAGATCAGTGACAATCAGAAGTGCACAAGCAGTGACTTCGTCTGCATGGAAAGATCCGTTATGGGTTCCTACGCTGCGTGGTTGTTTTTGTTGATTCATAGCGATCGGCATTATTCCACACACATCCCCCTGACTACAAGGATTATTTAGGTTATAAACAATTACACTCGAAGAACACCTGTAATTTTAAAAACCAATTTACGACCACACAAGATGCACACAACTCATTTATAATCATGTGCTTATGGATCAACGAACAATTTCTAACTCCTACAGGATCAACGGTTTTCGATTCACTCTCTTTTGCTACTCATTTCTTTACAAACATTTTTCCCTCACCAAATCGGGTGAAATCTTGAAATTCTTGGCACAAAAGCGTACTAATCGCGTACTTTTATCAAATGACTAAATTCTGTATGATCAAATTTTTAACCAAAGAAATTGATGAATCGATTTACAGACGCCAATTCTTCCTACGTCTCCTCGGATTTGGTCACGCCAGACGGTTGGATCACTAATATCACAAATGTCGAAGAGAAATCTTTGCATGCGATTGTTTTTATAGAAAATATCTCTCCTGCATTTGTGGGCTATCAGATTGAATCTGAAAATGTACTTTTTAACATCAAGAGCACCCTTGCACAGATAGGTGTCGACGCCAAAAAAATTGAAATCCAATTTGATAAGGCTAAAGCCTGTGCCGAAGTAAAGGTCATTTTAACTTCTATCGGGCCTGTCGGTCAGCAAATGCTCAAATACATCCATGTAGGAGCTTATGTCGGTAAACTATTTGCTGCTGACGATAGACGTCGCGTACGCGACCCAGACTATCTGGCACGCATGTTCAGCCGCTCAGACATCAATGGAAAGCCTCTTTTAGCTCTCGGAGGACTTCATGGAAGCAATGACCTAATTCTGGACAAAGTAGATGGAAGAACTGTCGCCTATCTGACTCTTCAGAACGGCCGTGTGACCTACGATGAATCCATTTATAATTTTCTTCCCACTATTGGCAAAGCCTTGATCTCAAGATTACCTCTTCGCGGAGGTGTCAGGTTGCATCAGAAATGGAATCCCTTGATGTCGAGGAACGTTCATGAAGATGAACTGCTGCTTGTTCGAACACTGCCCTTGCACATACGAACTGTCTATGGAAGAGTGGTAGACAGCCTTGTTTCACATGGTTATAAGCATACATCTGCTAACATTTTACAACCGGACACAGAAGCCTCCGGCGACATCTATGAATTCTATGGCGATAGCAAACGGGAGCTCACAGACGTACCACTTGAGTTCTACACACTCGACCCCTATCGTGAGTACGTGTTTTTCCAAGACCGTGACCAACTTCAGACTGCTTTGGAAGATCCAAAAGTGCTGTTTTCTGCCTTTGCAACAGCTCCCCTTCCTTTTGACAACCGCACTGCTAACTTTGTTGTAAAAGGCGAGATGCTGCTCAATTTAAAACCGGAAGACTGGATTGTCAGGGATACAAGACAACACGACTTCCCTGGCCAGTTCCAGGGCTCAAGACAAGCCCTCATGGTGGAAAGGTATATTGAACAGCAACCTTCATACCCATTCTTAAAAGCCATTGAAGATGGACAGATCACAAGCCAGGGGATCTTGCTTTCCCGTTATTTCCCCTCTCCCCTTATGAAACGGATGCTTCTCAGTTATCACGTCCAAAGGTGCTTGAAACGCCTATATTTTCAAATTCCTTCTCAATCCTCCCGCAACTTTTTCTCTGCAGAAGACCGTGCCCTGCTCCATGACTTGGAGAAATTTGCCATCCCGACCTTCTGGGTCGATGAAGGGACAGGAAAAATCCTGCAATACATCCAACGACCTGAAAAAGATTCCGGTATGTTTGTGCCCCTTGACAGCATCGACAGGTTCCTAAAAGCCACTATGTTCGGCATTTACGGTTCCAATCTTTTGGAGGGCGACTTTGAAGGTGAGCTTCGCAAACTAATGGAAGGGATCCTTGCCATGCGACAGGACCTCACCCATCCTTTGATGAACAAGAACACCCCTCTTGCACTTGTGACAGGCGGTGGACCTGGCGCTATGGAAGTGGGCAACCGTGTCGCAAAAGAGCTCGGCATCCTATCCTGCGCAAACATCGTCGATTTCTCTCAAAAAGACGGCGTTGTCAACGAGCAAAAACAAAACCCTTACGTTGAAGCCAAAATGACCTACCGGATCGATAAGCTCGTCGAACGTCAGGCAGAATTCCATCTCGACTTTCCAATCTTCCTCATGGGTGGCATCGGAACCGATTTCGAATACTGCCTAGAAGAAGTGCGTAGAAAAGTAGGCTCCGTCGGATCTACCCCAATCCTCCTGATGGGCCCAAACGAATACTGGCAGACCAAGATCACCAATCGCTTTATCCTAAACCGTGAGACCGGCACCATCAAAGGCTCAGAATGGATCAGCAATAGCTTCTATGCCATCCAGAATGCCGAGCAGGGAATTGCCATCTACCGTGCCTTCTTTGAAGGCAAGCTGCCCATCGGCAAAAACGGCCCCATCTACGACCAAGGCTTCGTCCCCTCCACCCTCAAAATCGGCATATAATTCACCACTGAGTCACTTCACCGACTCAGACTTTATTATTGTTTCGCTAAAGTTGTTGATATTAACCTGCGATAAAAATTCAACACAGAGGCACAGCCTCGACTTTAGCATTTTTTGGCATAAAAAAAGGCAAATTAGTATCTTAAATCATT
>CAZOAX010000065.1:3421-9163 GCA_964577735.1 uncultured bacterium | reverse complement strand
CGATGGTATCCTTCATGTTTCTGCAAAAGATGTTCAAACAGGTAAAGAGCAGAAGATCAAGATCGAAGCTAAATCAGGCCTTGATAAAGATGCTGTTGAACGCATGGTGAAAGATGCTGAACTTCATGCAGATGAAGATAAGAAGAAGAAAGAGATGATCGAAACACGCAATGAAGCCGACTCTCTTGCCTTCCGTGCATCTAAAGCTCTTGAAGAAGCAAAAGACAAGCTGCCGCAAGACATCGCAACCGATGTTCAAAGCAAGATCGATGCTGTTAAAGCTGCGCTTGAAACAGACGACATCGAAAAGATCCGTCAAGCCAAGCAGTTGCTTGAAACACACATGCAAAAAATCGGCGAAGCGATGGCAAAAGCCTCCCAGGCTGCAGGCGCAGCTCCAGGCGGCGAACAAGCCCATCCACAAGCTGACAATTTCGCCCAATCAGAGCCTTCTTCCGAAAGCTCGAATGGCGACAACATTGTCGACGCCGACGTCGAAATCATCGAAGACGACAAGAAATAGTCTTTCAAAAGGAGAGAGGTTCCCTCTCTCCTTTCCTACTAAAGATATCGGTGGCGGCTTCGCCGCAAATAGACCGCAAGGTTCCCTTGCGGATTCTAATTAAGACCATAGATTTCATTTATAATAAAATCGGCTCGTGCATTTATATCCACCTTTGGAAGCACGATCACCTCATATCCATGGCTTGTATAGATGTTGAAACAAAACTGATAAACCTCCACAGCTTCTTCAAATGTTTGCTTTCGCTCAGTATCGTTGCAAAAAATCTCTTCCCATGGAGGCAGGATAAATACTTTCTTATTATAGATAAGTTCAGTACGACGAAATTCATCTGAAACTTTTGTATTTGTGTGGTCCGCATAAGCTAGATAGTCCAGAATACCACGATCAAAAACAGTCACTTTACCCTCTTTTAAAGCCTCTTGATAAGTCTCTATTGAACGAATAAGCATTTTTTCTACCCGAATCTGAACATCACTTGGTACTGCATCTTCACCTTTAGCCATTTCATCTTGGATGATTTTGCGTGCAACCTCATCCACGCAAACAACCCCTCGTCTTTTTAGCTCTTCAATTAAAACGGTCTTCCCGGAGCCCGGACCACCTGTCAAAACAAAAAATTGATCAGACACTTGAACTTCCTTTGATTGAACTTCTACACAAAAACAAATTAAAAACACAAAAATTATACGAATCATAATAAATCACACTCCCGCAAGGGCACCTTGCGGTCAATTGAGCGCAGCGCAGCTGCCACCGAGGCTTTTATGGCACAGCAGAAATGCAGCGCAGGCCCGAGGGCTGTATTAGAGCATACGCCGTCGGGCCGAGCACGCATTAGTGCACGCCAGTGCACGATCGGCAAAGCCAGAAAAGCCCAAAATTTAAAAAATATCTAATTAAGAAAGACTGCAGCTCCTGACGGAGCTGCAGTCTAAAGAAGCTTATTCAGCGTGGGCAGGTTGAAGTGCGCCGTTGATCTGCTGGAGTGTTGTCATTGTTTCTACGTAGGAGTGCCATAGTTCTTCTTTGACTTGGCCATGCTTGATAGAAGCAATCAGTTCGCGCTTGATAGTGCGGATGTCTTTTTTAGGTGTTAGTTTTCTAACGATGTCTTTTTGTCCTGATTGACGTGCTAGGTAAAGAAGTAGATCGATGTCTTGTTTTGTTAGCGGGAGATGATCGCGACGCTTACGTGAACCTCTTGGAGCTCTTGGCTTTGGAGGAAGCTTAGATGGAGCTGAAGGATTTAAAATATATTTGTTTAGCATTTGGAGCATTTCTTCTGGAGCTTCATGCTTCATTTTTCTCATGCTAAAATGATGAATGTATCCACCCTTTGGACCTGGAAGGTAACGGCAAATGTCATTTTCTTTCTTTGCGCCAACTTTCTTAATCGCAGCTACAACTTGTGTTTCCACTTTATTGTCTTGTTTTGTTTGGTTCATCGAGTTATTTCCTTTTTTTTACTTTGTGTGTGTGTGTAATCTGTGTGTTTAATGAAGAAATTTTCGTTCATTATACTTAATAAAACCTTTTAATCCACATAATATTCAACAACTTATAACTTCTCTATATCTCTGGTTTAAACCTGACATATTAGAAGTTATTGAGTTCTTTGTGAGTCTAATATTTTGATCTATTTGGCTATTCAAAATTCTTGCTGAACCCCTATAAAAATTAGATCAGGCTCAATTTAATATTCGGAATTTAGGAAATTATAAGATTTTTGTCCAACTCTTATACACAAACAACAAAAAAAAAGTAAAAATTTGATTTACGGATTTGGTCCGGTTTTGGCAAAATTGTTCGTTTTTTTTTGTTAAAGCCCCTATAATTGCAGGATCGTGAGCGTGATGCAAAAATTACGAATTTGATCCATATTTAAAGGGAAATTCCAATGCCACTAAAATTATTCGGGTCCAAAAAATCACCCAAAAGAATCATTGGGATTGCTGCTGGAAAAGGCGGAGTGGGTAAATCAACGCTCACGGTCAACCTCGCGCTTGCCTTAAGAACCCTTGGGTACAAAGTCGGCGTACTGGATGCAGATCTTTATGGCCCCTCGATTCGTGCGATGCTTCCTGAAAGTCAGCCACCTGGACAAAAAGAAAATCAATTGATCCCTGCGATGTCAAACGGGATCTCGATCATGTCGATGGCCTTTTTCAAAGCAAAAGACCAAGCATCGGTCATCAGAGCTCCTATAGCCAGCAAACTGATCGGACAATTTCTCAATCAAGTGGAATGGGGCGATCTTGACTACCTTCTCATTGACTTTCCTCCAGGCACCGGAGATATTCAAATTACCCTAAGTCAACAGGCTAGCCTGACTGCCGCGTTAATTGTAACAACGCCTCAAGAAATTGCCCTTTTAGATGTTAGAAAATGCATCGAAATGTTCGACCAAGTGCATATCCCGATTGCCGGCATTGTCGAAAATATGAGCTATTTCATTGTTCCTGGGACAGATGAAAAACTGCCTTTATTTGGCATGGGTGGAGGTAAAAACCTTGCCAAAGAATTCGGATCTGCTTTTCTTGGCGAGGTTCCGATCAATCCTGTAATTGGTCAATGCCTGGATGCTGGAAAATCCTTATTTCATTTACAAGACCCATCTACAGAGCATTTGAAAGGCTATTTTCTTAATATCGCCAAAGCGCTTGAAGTTCAATTAGACCAACTTGCATCAGGAACCAAACCCTTTGAGATCCTTTGGCAGCAAATGCCAGAGGCAAAGATTCCTGCCCATAATATTTTTAAAGAAACCGGTTCGGTCATTTCTATTCGATCGATCGAGCAGACAAGCAATACAGAATTTAGGATCGATTGGTCAAATGGCAGTCAACTCCATTATTCACTTGCCGAACTGCAAAAAAATTGCCCTTGTGCTGCTTGCGCAGACGGAAAAAAAGCAACCGACCCAGCTGTACGCGCTTATAAGATCCGCAGCGTCGGCAGATATGCCATTCAGATCGATTTTTCTTCCGGATGCTCAAAAGGCATTTATGATCTAGATATGCTTTATAACACTAACCTCGAGGCTTCTTCATGCGTATAATACTTGCCGCACTTTTTTCACTTTGCCTCATTTCCTGTGAACGCGTAGACGAACGGGCAAAACAAAATCACGAGTGGATGACCGCAGAGGGAAAAATTAAGGTTTTGTCTACAACAGCCATGATCAATGACCTTGTTAAACACATTGCAAAGGATAAAGCAAGCACGGCCACGCTGATCCAGGGAAATTTAGATCCGCATAGCTATCAATTAGTCAAAGGCGATGATGAAAAGCTTAAAAATGCAGATGTAATCTTTTACAATGGACTTGGTCTTGAGCATGGAGCAAGCTTGCAGCATAGCCTGGAAAGTAATCTTAAAGCAATTCCGCTTGGAAATCTGATCCAAAAAAGATTTCCGGACAAAATCTATTATGTTCAAAATCAAATCGACCCGCATATCTGGATGGACCTTTCTCTTTTTTCTACATCTATCCCGGACATTGTTGAAAAATTAAGCAATTCCGACCCAAAAAACAAACAGTTTTATCAGGAAAATGGAGAAAAGCTCACAAAGGAGCTTGCTGAAGTTCACAATAATATCAAAACCAAGCTCCATGAAATTCCAGCGGACAAACGTTACCTTGTGACAAGCCATGATGCCTTTAATTATTTTGCAAGGGCCTATCTTGCTGAACCCGGAGAGGTTCAAGATGGTTCATGGGAAATTCGTTTTCAAGCACCTGAAGGTCTTGCGCCAGACAGTCAATTAAGCTCAAAAGACATCCAGCACATCCTGGATCATTTAGCTAAATATAAGATCAATGTCATTTTTCCAGAATCCAATGTCAGTCAGGATTCGATTCAGAAAATCATCAACGCCGGCCAGAAAAAGGGACTAACAGTACGCATCGCAACAGATCCGCTATATGGCGATGCGATGGGTCCTCCCGGATCACCAGGCGAAACATACCCAAAAATGATCGAGCATAACGCAGAAACGATAGAGAAATATCTAAATGAAACCAAACGCCCTTGATGTCGAACTTTTGACCGTCAGCTATGACAAGACCCCTGTGCTTTGGGACGTCTCTTTAAGCGTTCCTCAAGGACAGCTTGTGGGGATTGTCGGGCCAAATGGGGCTGGGAAAAGCACGTTGATCAAATCCATTTTAGGACTTGTCCGGCCAATAGCCGGCACGATCGCATTTTTTAATCAATCCTTGAACGAGTTTAGGCAGGAAATTGCCTATATTCCGCAAAAAGAAGCTGTTGATTGGGAATTTCCGATCACAGTAAGAGAACTCGTGTTAATGGGCAGATATGGCAAACTAGGGCTCTTCAAACGCCCAAGAGAAGCTGATTATCAAGCGGTTGACCACTATTTGGAAATAGTCGGATTGACCCCGTTTAAAGACAGACAGATCAATCAGCTATCCGGCGGCCAGCAGCAGCGGGCTTTTTTAGCGCGGGCGTTGATCCAGGAAGCTAAGATTTATTTCCTGGATGAACCTTTCACAGGTATCGATGCTGGAACTGAGCTTGTCATGATCCAATTGCTAAAAAAATTAGCTGCAGAAGGAAAAACCGTTTTTGTCGTTCACCACGACTTGAGCAATGTCACTAACCTGTTCAGCTGGGTGCTCCTCCTGAATTTGCGATTGGTTGCTTCAGGACCGACCTCTCAAGTGTTCAATGCTGAAAATCTGAAACAGACCTATGGGAAAAGCTATACGCTGCTTGATGAAGCTGCAAAACTTGCGAAAGAAAAAACAACGGGTGCCATCTAAATGCTTGGTGCAGCCTTAATCGATTATTTTGCAGACCCCGTTTTAAGAGCTCCGATGATCGGATCCATGCTGATGTGCCTTGCAGCATCACTTATCGGTGTGATCGTCTTTTTAAAACGACAGTCTTTGATCGGAGAAGCGCTCTCCCATGCAGCCTATCCCGGTGTTGTTTTGGGTGTCATTTTTATTGGCCTTGCATTTGGAGATGCAACATCCCATCCATTGTCCGGAATTGCGATGCTTGGAGGGGCCTTCATCACTGCCATTCTAGGTGTTAAATTAATCGATTTTTTAGAAAGAAAAGTACGCGTCAACGCAGATGCTGCCCTTTGCTTCACGCTGTCTTTCTTTTTTGGCATTGGGATTACTCTGGCAAGCCACATCCAATTCTCGTTCTCCAATCTATACCGGCAAGTACAGATCTATTTCT
>CAZOAX010000065.1:0-3411 GCA_964577735.1 uncultured bacterium | reverse complement strand
TTCTACGGTCAGGCAGCAACCATGACCGATATCCATATTATTATTTATGGCGCTCTTGTATTTCTTGTTCTGACATGCTTGTTTTTCTTCAGAAAAGAATTTAAAACATGGATCTTCGATCCCGTCTATTCAAGAGTAATTGGAGTTAATATCCGCTTGATCGATGCCCTTTTCCTGCTTCTTGTCAGCCTGTCTGTTGTGATCGGCATTCGATCTGTTGGAGTTGTTTTAATGTCTGCCATGTTAATTGCACCAGCGGCTGCTGCAAGACAATGTGCTGCTAATTTAAAACAAATGTTCATTATGGCCGCCTTATTTGGAATTACAAGTGCAGGTGTCGGAACTTATCTTGCAAATGAGCTTAGCTTAAGAGAACATGTCAGTCTTCCAACTGGCCCCATGATTGTTTTGATTGCCTCGATGTTATGCATCCTGGCCCTGTTCTTCGCTCCAGAAAAAGGCCTTGTAGTCCGAATGGTGCGTATTTTAAAGTTCCGTTCCAATTGCCTGAATGAAAACTTGCTCAAGACGCTTTGGAGAGAAGGAAAGCATAAGCCCTCTGGATTTGGCACACTAAAGAAACATCTGTTTGTATCCGCTTTGCATTTAAAGTGGGCCCTCTTCCGATTAACAAGACAAGGTTGGATTAAAAAATCTGACAACGCCTATTCCCTCACCGCAGATGGCGTAATCCGGGCAGAAAAAATCATTCGCCTTCACCGTCTCTGGGAACTCTATCTTGCTGATTATGTCGGTCTTGGTGCACTTCGAGTTCACTCAAGCGCTGAGGAGATGGAACATATTCTAACCCCGGACCTTGAAGAAGAGCTCAATCGCATTTTGAAAAACCCAACACAAGATCCCCATCACCAACCAATTCCCCCTCCTACTATGAAAGGAGAACTATGAACCCTTATTTTGACACTTCATTTTTTTCCTTTATTCAAATATTCTTCTATAGGCTTTTTCAATTTGCTACATTTCAGCTCCCTTTTAAGAATCTTGCTCCGGATGAAGTGCAGTTCATCGTCCTTGCAGCAGTTGGGGTGTCTTCAGCTCTTGTAGGAACGCTTCTCATCTTAAAAAAAATGACCATGCTCGCCAACTCCCTCTCTCATACCATCCTCCTTGGGATTGTTTTAGCATTTATTTTTGGGTCGACGCAAAGCGAATTTAATGAAGGCAAATTGAACCTTCCGCTACTTTTATTTGCTGCTTTATGCACCGGGTTACTCACAGCATTTGTCACCGAATTCCTAACAAAATTTGCAAAATTGCAGGAAGATGCAAGCACAGGCCTTGTCTTTACCACTTTCTTTGCCATTGGAATTATCCTGATCAATCTTTTAACACGAAATGCCCACATTGGTGCTGAAGTGGTCATGGGAAATGTCGATGCCCTGCATCGGGATGACGTCTCCCTTGCGCTGATCATCTTATCGATCAATCTGCTTTTTATTTTTGGCCTTTTTAAAGAATGGCAATTGACTACATTTGATCCCGGCCTGGCAAAAGCACTCGGCTTTCCTCCCGCCCTATTTAATTACTTGTTAATGACACTTGTATCCCTGACTGTTGTCGGTGCATTTAGAGCAGTCGGTGTACTGATGGTACTGACATTCATCACAGCACCAGCCCTGACTGCACGTCTCTTCTGTAAGCGGCTTTTTCCGCTTTTAGTCACGGCCTCTATAATTGGAATTGGAAGCTCTCTTGCCGGCATTGCCCTTTCCCGTCACTTATTAACGCTATACGGCCTTGCTCTTTCAACCGGCGGCATTGTTGTTGTCTTGCTCGGCCTCATTTATTTATCCTGCATTTTGGTAAAACGCTATGTCTAAAAAAATCGCCCTACTAGGCTCCACAGGTTCTATCGGAACAAGCTCTCTTCAAGTCGTTCGTCATTTAGGAGAAGATTTTGAAATTTCTGCCCTTGCAGCGCATTCCAACATCGATTTACTTCAGCAGCAGATCAAAGAATTCCGCCCAAAAGTGGCTGCTGTTTTTGATGAAAAACAAGCAAAAGTTTTGCAATCAAGAGCTCCCGGCTGTCCTATTCTTTCAGGCCTGGACGGATTGAAAGAGGTGGCAAGCTTTAATGAGGCTAATTTTGTCATTTCTTCCATCACAGGCACAGCTGGTCTCATTCCCACCATTGAAGCGATCAAAGCTGGCAAAGATGTGGCCTTAGCTAATAAGGAGGCCCTGGTATCCGGTGGAGAACTGGTCATGAAATTGGTAAAGGAAAAAGGCGTCCAGCTTTTACCAGTCGACAGCGAGCATAGTGCTCTATTTCAAGCCCTTCAGGGCAACTGTTCCTCTACCATTAGAAAGCTCATCTTAACTGCTTCTGGAGGCCCTTTCAGAAACCACAACGATGAGCAATTAAAAAATATTACCGTTGAACAAGCGTTAAATCATCCCAATTGGAAAATGGGCTCAAAAGTGACCATCGATAGCTCGACCTTGATGAACAAAGGTCTCGAGGTCATTGAAGCCTATTGGTTATTTGGGATCCCTCTTGAGCAAATCGACGTCGTTGTTCACCCTCAAAGCATTGTGCACAGTATGATCGAATATTGCGATGGGTCGATCATGGCGCAAATGGGCGAGCCTCTGATGATCGTTCCGATCCAGTATGCGCTCACTTATCCGAAACGCAAGCCCGGACTTCTAAACGCATTTGACTTTATGCGTCATGGAAAGCTTGAATTTAATGCTCCCGATCTCAAAAAGTTTCCCTGCTTATCACTTGCTTTTGAAGCATTAAGAAAAGGTGGGAGCATGCCCGCCTACATGAATGCAGCCAATGAAGTCCTCGTCAGCCGTTTTCTCAATAAGGAAATCTCTTGGCAGGACATCGGTAAAAAACTGGAAACCTTAATGGAACGGCACTCAAGCAAACCCGTCCCCACCATCGAAGCCATCTTCGACATTGACCACGAGGCCCGATCAGACGCTGAAGTTGCGTAGATTCAACACATTATCGACATAAACTACTAAATATTAACTGATTGTATAAAATTCAACACAGAGACACAGAGACGCAGAGACACAGAGGGAGAATATCTTCTCTGTGTCTCTGCGTCTCTGTGTTGAATTTAAAAACTTTAAAATACTCAAAGTTGAGTCTGAATCTCTCTTGCAAACTTTGAGCTAAACCGCCAAACTTGAGAGGACTATACAGGAATTAACATTATGACGATCATATCCATTGTCCTCGCGATCTTAGCGCTTGGATTCCTCATCTTTATTCACGAACTTGGCCACTACTTCATGGCAAAAAGAGTGGGGATGCGCGTAGAAACATTCTCGATCGGCATGGGAAGCCCTATCTTTTCCTGGATGTCTGAAGGGACAAAATGGCAGCTCGGATGGATTCCTTTTGGCGGCTTGGTTAAAATTGCCGGC
>CAZOAX010000064.1:2534-9175 GCA_964577735.1 uncultured bacterium | reverse complement strand
GGTCACACTATGGTAAATGCTCCCGCTTCCGGAACGCCCTCAAAATCTCCAAACAACCAAAAAAAGATTGCGCTTTTAAGCATTGGAACTTGCGTTTTACTTGGAATCATAGGATTTGAGGTCTTTCAAGAGAAAAACGACAGAGACAGCTCTCTTCATTCACAAGTTTTTATTCCTGCAAATGCAAACAGTCAAACCGAACAGTTACAAGTCGAGCTTAATCAAGCCAATCAGAACATAAATCAACTGAAACGGCAGCTTTTTGTCCGAAACAGCGCACCTATCTCTGCATACAACCGCAAACTTAAAGATGACTTTGCCGAAAAAGAAAAAGCGATCCAGGAACTTACTGCTGCCATTAAAATCAATGAGTCACAACTTGAGAAAGAAAAAGCCAAAATCGCAACACTTGAGTCATCCCTTGCAGCCCTTGCCGATTTAATTGAAATACAAAAAAATTCAAAAGAACGTTTTCATGACACCTTGAAACAGACTGTTGAGTCAAAAGAAAATGAATTGGAACAATTAAAAGGGACACTTGCAGAAGCCAATCAAGAGATTAATCAACTCAACAATGAAAAACAAACGCTTGCTGAGACACTTGAAAGAAATGCATCCCTTCATAACGAAATTAAGGAACAACTGGCCACTCTTCACGATGAAATAAATGTAGAGAGGGCTGTTCACGCCCTTTCAAAAGAAAACCAGAGTGTGGCCTATCAAGATTCCATTTCTTCACTACAAGCTCAACTTGAATCCGCTCAAGTTAAATTGGAAAATGAATCCTCTATAAAAGAGAACACGAATCAGACCGTACTCGCACTGGTCAATAAAAGCTGTTTATTGGAAGCTGAGCTTTCTTCACTGCAACAGAAAAAAATTGATCTTGAAAATGCTCACCAAGAAAACTTAAAAGAGCTTGGAGAGAAGGGCGCTTCACTTGAAGATGAACTTGTATTTGCAAAAACTGCAAGTGCCATCGAAACAAAAAACCATTCTGATGAAGTGCAGTCCTTAGAAAAAAATTATCGGGAACTTTGTGCCACCTGCAAAGACTTGGAAACAGGCTATGCCAATCTGCAAAACCAAGTTGAAGAATATAAAAGTAAAAATGATTTCCAGCTGAACAATACCCTTTCAGATAAATCAGATGTAGAACAAACGCTACTGTTTGCGCAACTAGACAGCAAATTAGCTCAGGAAAGGCTGACTATTGAGCTTGAGGACATCTCCTATGCACTAATAGCTGCAGAACATCAAAGGGATCTTGCAAAGAGAAATCTGGAAGACCATTTAGCTGTTTTTGAGGAAGAGCGGCGGGAAAATGCAACAAAAATATCTCAGCTTGATGCGGAGATACATGCAGAAAGACTTGAAAAACAGCAGCTTTTAAGCCAACTTGCCGAAACGCATTTAGTTAAAGAATCAGAAGCTGGTTTCACAGCTGAAGTCAGTCAGGAACTTGAACGCGCCTATGCCTATCAAGACACATTGAAAGAACAGCTTAACACTCACCATGTACTGGTGCTTGAAAAACAACAAGCGCATGATGCTGCAATCAATCAGCATAAGCTTGAAATAGAATCACTTGAAAAACAGCATCAGGAAGTTCAAAATGCCCTTGAAAATGAAAGAAACCGTGCCCAAGAACTGAATGAAAAAACAGACAAGCTAACAGCTGCCATCGCAGAAACTGAGGAAGCTTTAAAACAAGCAAACCTTGCACTACAATCACAGGAAGAAAAATCAGCTGAGCGCAACTCGGAATCAGAGCTGGAAAAAGAGCAGCAAGCGACCTACATCACAAGACTTGAAATTGCTTTAAAAAATGCAGAGGCGGGCTTGAATCAGGCAGCTGCCGCACTGGAGTTGTATGATAATGAGATCAATGAAAAAACAGCATCCCTAAATGAGCATATTGAGAGAAGAGAAGTTCTCACTGCTGAATTAAATCAGCATAAAGATGCCCTATTAAGATCTACTGAAAACGAGCAATCGCTTCAACAGGAACTAACCCGTGTTTTGGCAGAAGCCAATAATCTTGAAAATGCATTAAAGCAATACCAAGATCTGGATCACCAAACAAAAGGTGAGCAAGAGCAACGAATTGCTGAGTTGGAAAATGAGCTTAACCAGTTAAGGGATCGACATAATCAAGAAATTTCATTAGCTGGCAACCTCCAATCGCAGTCACAAGAAAATGAAGACAAACTTAGACAGGAAGCTCAAAATCTAAGTGAAAAAATTGCCCTCCTTCAAGAAGAATTAAAGCTAAAAGAGGGCTCATCAGAAGAACGGATCGCTCATTTGCAAAAAACACTTGCTGAAACAGAGGCATCCTTAACCCATAACATCCAAGCACTTGAAGCTGAACATCAAAATAGAGTTTCAATACTTCACTCTGAAAAAGAAGTCTTGGAATCTATGCTCAAACAGGAATTAGAAAAAGCTTTAGCTGAAACAAACGCACTAAGCCAGGAATTGAAACAAAAAGAAGGCTCCTCTGAAGAACAGATCTCTCATTTGAGACAAACACTTGAAGAGACGAAAGAAGCTCTATCCAACAACATTAAAGCCCTACAGGAAGAGCACGAGAGAAAGCTTGCTGAAGCAATTACTATGTCTGACACCCTTCGTGATGAGCTAAGACAGAGAGAAATCCAGCAGTCAGAACTGAAGCATGAGTTGGAACAGTCCAGAATTCAGTCCGAGAATCTCAATCGCGATGTTCAGCAAAAAGAGATCGATAAAGATGCTATTAGAGAAGAGCATGAAAGAAGACTCGCTGAGGCCATTGCACTGGCTGATACGCTTCGTGACGAGCTAAGACAAAGAGACATTCAGCAATCTGAATTGAAGCATGACTTGGAACAGTCAAGAATTCAGTCTGATAACCTCAATCGTGATGTTCAGCAGAAAGAGCTAGAAAAAGATGCAATTAAGCAAGAGCACGAGGCACGTATTGCGTTGCTGCAAGAAGAGCATGAGAGAAAAATTTCAGATCTGCATCTTCAAAAAGAAGATACTGAATCCACTCTTAAACAAGAATTGGACAAGGCACTTGCTAGAACAGAGTCCATTTCAAATGAACTAAAAGAAAAAGCAGACGCGCATCAATCTGCGGTTGAATCAGTCCAGCATTATGAATCCCATTTTGCTGAACTTGAACAGGCACTTGTCGATGTGAGAGAATCGCTTGTCAATACGATTCATCAACTGAAAGAGAAACATTCACTTGAAGTGGCCGCGCTAGATAGCACACATACAGCTAATATTGAATCTGAAAGACAGCAAAAAGAACAAATTGAAGTGGAGTTACGCAATCTTGCCACTTCAAAAGAACATTTAGCTGAAAGATACAATGAGGCCATCCAATCGATTGAGCAGCTGCAGGAAGAGATTAATGCCAAAGACGGAACACTTCAAGTGAATGCCGAGCAGGTCAATCATTTGAGATTGGAAGTGGAACATATTCAAAGTGCATTAATGTCTGAAAAAAAACAAAGTGAAGACCTTATTCTTCAACTGGAGACGATCAAAGCTCAATACGAGAGTCATCAGGTCTCGCTAGAGGAAAAAGCAGCCTTAGAAGAAAAACTCCAAAGGCTGTCAGATGCTCTTGAAGATCAAGCAGATGAGCTCAATCAATTGAAGACTGTGAAAGAAGCTCTTGAGAACGAAATAAAAGATGAGAACACAAGAGAAGAAGAAGCTTTAGAGACGATCTAAATTGCCCAGTGGAGAAGGAGCAGCTCCTTCTCTACTTCTGAATAACACTTGCAGTGTCGAAATGATTACACTATAAAAAGAGTTATATACACTTTTATAGGAGCCTATCATGCAGACAGCTGTCACCAACCAAAATACCACACCGTTAGTTCCAAAGAATTTGAATGATACGCAAGTGGAACTTCAGCGGCAAATCGATAAGTTGAACAGCAACGTCGCAAAAGGAAAAGACCACGAAAAAATTCTAACAAAAATCAACGCTATCAACGAAAACATCGCATTAGTGCAAGCTGAGCATGATAAAGAACGCAAGTCAATGACCACTTGGGGAATGGCGCCAAAAACATGGAAATACATAGGTGGGAGTGCCACCGTAATAACAGCACTTGCTGATATTGCTGCGATTACAAGCAATATCCCCCTTACTGTATTAGTGGAAAACACCACCATGACAATTATAGTGACCACCTCTGTTACTGGAGGTATTGGAATACTGGCCGCCGGACTTTTGGGTGTTTTCACCTATGGTCAGATAAAAGCCGAAAAACGCTTAGATGCTTTTGATCAAAAAGCACGACAAAACGAATTAATGAGTATTTTCTTGAGTTCTTATCAAGCATTCATGGACAACACCGGTAACAAATCGCACGACAGTCTTGAAACCCAAGTTAAAGAATTAAAGGAATGTGTCGAACTTCTAAAAAACATCTCTCCCTCTACGCTTCCACAGGAAGCAAAGGATCATTGGCTAAGCGCTATGATTGAAAAACTGCCGGATAATGATGAACGCAAAAAAAGGTTATTGGATCAAAGAAAACTTGCGGAAGCAATAGAGAAGGATGGCATTCTAAAAGAAATCGTCACCCAAGACGCAAGCTCAGAACAACCTGAATTTCTTAAAACAACTCGCGCTGATCAAGCAGCTGACCTCAACCTGAATACATCCTCAGCTGATTTTCTACGTAGTCAGTATGATGCCAATTTGCAAGCTCTTCGTGATGAGTTTGGAATGGATATCCAGGAAATGCACGTGGGTGGATATAAATTTAATTCCAAATACACACTGAAAAAGCAGAAGAAGTTCATGGGCAATCAGGCTCTAAGTGTGATCTAAACTATGAAATTACCAACAACACTGTTTTCATTTTTTCTGCACTTCTTGAAAAAACAGAAATGGACGTTGCTATTTATTCAACTCGGATGCCTTGCATGGTCTCTTGATCACACGTTATGGCCGGTCGTTCTTGAAAGAATGATCGATACATTTACAAATCACTTGGGAGACCGCTCGGGAATATTTACCGAGCTAACGCCTATTTTGATGTTTGGAGTGGCCCTCTGGATCATCAATGAAATTGGATTCAGAATGGCAGGTGTGCTCTGGGCTAAATTCAGTCCTGTTCTAGAAGCCAATGTGCGAATGAGTGTCTTTGACTATGTGCAAAGACACTCCTATCGCTATTTTAGCAATCAGTTTGCTGGATCTCTGTCCAATAAGATCAACGATCTCCCCCAATCGATGTCAAGGATGATCCAGCTGATTACAGCCGTTTTTATACCTGTATTTGTAGCGATCGTCATCTCTACTTTTTTATTTTTTTTTCTTAAAACCTATATTTGCCGCAATCCTTCTCACATGGATCACCATCCATATGGGCGTTTGCCTGCTTTCCGCTAAACGATGTGATCACTTGGCCTTGCTCCATGCTGAGTCTAGAAGTGGCTTATCCGGCAAAATAGTCGACAGTCTTTCCAATAATCTAAACGTAAAACTTTTTGCCAGATTTAATGCCGAAAAAGACTACTTGAATATCCATCAATCCAGAGAAAAAGAAGCTCACCGCACCTCTTTGATGTACATTGAGAAAATTAAGTTTGTTTTAGGTGCCATTTCCTTTCTTTTTCCCGGCGTACTGATGACCACTTTTATCATCCTTTCCTGGAAAAACTATCAGATCACAACGGGTGAAGTGATCTTCATCTTAAACACGTCCTGGAATATCACCATGATGGTGTGGTTTGCAGGGCTTGAACTCCCCAATCTATTCAAAGAGATCGGCATCTCCAAACAAGCCCTCTCGCTTATCCAGACACCCCATGAGATCAGCGATGCACCAAACGCAAAAGATCTTATCGTAACAAAAGGCGAAATTGAATTTAACCATGTGACTTTTTATTACTCAAAAGCAAGAGCGCTCTTCAAAGATAAAATGCTAAAAATCCATTCAGGAGAACGGATCGGTCTTGTGGGATTTTCAGGATCCGGCAAAACTTCATTCATCAATTTGATCCTCAGGCACTTTGAGGTGGAAAAAGGCGAAATTCTGATCGATGGCCAAAACATAGCACAAGTCACTCAAGATTCCCTTAGAAACGCGATCGCTATGATTCCCCAGGAACCGGTCCTTTTCCACCGCTCATTGATGGAAAACATCCGCTACGGAAACCCTAAAGCAACCGATGAAGAAGTCATTGAAGCGTGCAGGAAAGCGCATTGTGATGAATTCAATAATAAGCTTCCGGATGGCTACCAAACATTTGTCGGAGAACGGGGCTTAAAACTCTCCGGTGGACAAAGACAACGGATCGCAATCGCCCGTGCCATCTTAAAAAATGCCCCCATCCTCATTTTAGATGAAGCAACCTCTGCCCTGGATTCAATCACCGAAAGACAAATCCAGGAAGATCTAAACGACCTGATGGAAGGGCGTACAGTCATTGTGATCGCCCATCGCCTCTCCACCATTGCAGCACTAGACCGTATATTAGTCTTTGATAATGGAGAAGTTGTCGAAGAAGGGTCGCATCAAGAGCTCATCGATCTTGGTGGAGGCTATGCCAATATGTGGCATATGCAAGCCGGCGGCTTCTACGAACCCGAGTCCGAAGAAGAATAAGGCTTCTTACAGCTT
>CAZOAX010000064.1:0-2524 GCA_964577735.1 uncultured bacterium | reverse complement strand
CCGAAGAAGAAGACGAGGACGACGAGGACGAAGAAGAAGAAGAAGAAGAAGATCCTAACGCATAAATCTTATAATTTATTCAACACAGAGACACAGAGACGCAGAGGCACAGAGAGGATGTGTTTTACAAGGACTCTCTGTGCCTCTGCGTCTCTGTGTCTCTGTGTTGAATAAATAAAGGCTTAGTTGAGGGTTTTGAGGATGCTCTCGAGGGCCTCTGGTGAGACTTGGATTTTTCCTGAGTAGGCTGTATCCAGACTATGGATCAAGAATAACAGGTAAGCTGTGGAGATGGCTAAGATCGAGCCAAGAAAGAAGTGCGCGCGGATATTTTCTACTCCAAAGAATGAAATGAATAGCACGAGTGTGATGGCTCCGAGAAATAGGAACGTCCACATTTCTTCACTAAGGGAATCTTCAGCTCCAAGGATCCTTGCAAGCCTGGTATCGCCAAGCTGAGTTAGTTTTTTGATCGATTCGGCATACCAAATTTCTTGATTTGGCGTGTTGAGTTGCACTGTATAATAGCTTTGCCAAAGAGATTTAAGTTGTTCTGATGACTGTAGGCTTGGATCTTTTTTTGACATTAAAGACCATTCGTTATGAATGACATGCTCGATATACTGTTTAATCTCCTCTCGGATACGCGTTGAATCTTTTGCGGAGAAGACAGCAGCCCCGTGATAAAGATCGGCAAGGTAACTTGCTTCTACTTGGGTCGTTTCTTTGATCTTATCAAATCGCTGCTGCACATTGACCACGGTAAATCCGAGTAGAACAGAGAATAATACACCGAGATTCGTAAAGACAAACCCCGTCACATCGTGGTTATCCTTAAGCGTTTTTCTTCCAATGAACTTTCTTACGGCAAGAATTGCGAGCACGACTGTGACCATGAAAACAGTCCCTAGCAGAAAAGACCCTGTTATCCAATCCAACTCTTCAAATCTCTCTAGCAATCCCATCTTCCATCTCTTGTAATATTTGCCTTCAATTATATTAAAAAATATTCTATAAAAAGATCAATGAAGCAGTTTGGAATATTTCTTACATTACCGTTTGTGCTGGCAATCCCTCCCGTGATTGGATTGCTGATCGGACGTCTAATCGACGGAGCCTTGGGGACGACTTTTTTCCTTTATTTTTTTATGGGACTTGGATTTATCGCAGGATTCCGCGAATTTTACAGGATCATCAGAAGGTTTGGAGATGAGCCATGAACACGGTACGGACTGAAAGAATACCTGAAGTCCCCAATCTATTTGTTCTGCTCAGTCAATATTTCCACGAATCAGAACTTTTCCTCCTTCTGGAGCATTGGTCAAGCGTTATTTTTTCAATAATGGCAGCGATCGCTATTGCGATTTTTTTTCATTATGGAGTCAGAAAACGTCAGTTGATCCCTACAGGCACTCAAAACTTCATCGAATCGATGACAGGAGTGATCAGAACTGCCGTTCTGGATATTTTGGGACCTAAAGGCGAACAGTTCGTTCCTTTTATCGGAACGCTTTTTGTCTACATCGTCATCATGAACTGGCTTGTCTTGCTTCCCTTTTTTAAAGCTCCGTCATCAAATCTAAATGTCACCATTGCACTTGCTGTGACGGTTTTTTTCTTCATTCAGTATCTGAACGTTAAGAATTATGGGTTCCGCGGTTTTCTTTTTCATCTAGCCGGTTCCCCAAAAGATTTTACAGGATGGTTGCTCGTTCCTCTTATGTTCCCAATCGAAGTTCTGACGCAAGTTGCCCGTCCACTGACACTTTCACTTCGTTTATTTGGCAATATATTTGGAGAAGATATCCTGATCGGGATTTTTTCTTTATTTGGCGTAGCCGCTTTAGCCACTTTTAACGCACCAGTAGGACTCCCCTTTCAGATCCCTTTTTTACTTTTGGCCATGTTTACAGGACTTTTACAGGCTCTTGTATTTTGCTACTTAACAACGATCTATATTCTTCTTTCCTTTCCACATGAAGATGAGCATTGACGTTGTAAAGAAAAAATTATATAAATTTATTGAATCAACCGGAGAAAAATATGGATAGCAATCTACTCCCACCAGCTATTGCGATCGGAGCGACAATAGGTCTTGGTTTTGCAGCACTAGGATCAGGACTTGGCATCGGCCTTGCTGTCAAAGGCGCTATGGAGGCCATTGGAAGACAGCCTGACGCATCAGGCAAGATTTTAACAACTATGATCATCGGTGCCGCTCTTATTGAAGCGCTGACCATTTATGCTCTGGTTGTCTTCTTCATGCTCTACTCAAAATTAGGCTAGTTTTAAATGCATATAGAAATTGCACAAATTTTCACTCAAATCGTTTCATTTCTCATTGTTTTATGGGTCATGAAACGCTTTGCCTGGAAGCCGGTCTTAAAAGTCATAGAAGATCGGGAAGCCAGGATCAAATCCGAATTTGCCAATATCGAAAAGCAAAAAGCTGAAAATGATCGCTTGAATGCCGAGTATAAAAAACAGCTAGAAGATGCCGCTCACGAGGTAAAAGAACTGATCC
>CAZOAX010000063.1:1421-9208 GCA_964577735.1 uncultured bacterium | reverse complement strand
CGTTTTTTCCCTGGTTGATGTCGAAAAAATTTACCGACAGCGCGTCCTAATGCAAGCGCGATTTCCACCGTCATGGGATAAATATTGGCGTGTCCGCGTACACCATCAGTGCCAAATATTTTAGGGATTTTCGTCGTATTCATAGAGGTACATTACAGTGGGATATATCTATAGATTATCTTAATTCAATATAAAATAGAAAGCCCGATCTAAATTAGACCGGGCTAAATCTACTCAAATCCCACATGACTCTTTTCGGCTAGTAACCACTGTCGTAGTAATAGCTTGAAGAATCATAGTAGGGATCTGAGTAGTAATAACTGCTCGAATAACCTGGGCTTGAGTCGTAATAGTAGCTAGGATAACCACCGTAATAAAGGCCGGCTCCTCCGAGGCCGAGGCCAAGGCCAACGCCTACGCCACCCCATCCGCCATCCCAGTTATTATGTCCCCACCCGCCATGATGACCACCCCAGTCGCCGTGATGGCCGCCACCGCCCCATCCACCATGATGGCCACCGCCGCCAAATCCGCCGTGTCCGCCACCGCCGTGGCCACCGCCGCGAGCGATCTCACTTGCATGATTTGTGCCGATTTGAGCTGCTTGAACCGGATTCACTAGAAGTGCCGAGGCCGATAGAAGTGCAATAAATAGAATTTTTTTCATATTCTCTCCTCCAACCTATGGTTGTTTTTCATACCTTAGATGAAGCAATTTCCATGCCAGTATAAAACGTTCCCGTTCCCGTACTCGATTTTCTCCTTTGCCATTCTTGGTCGCGTGGGGACAGAGAGAAAAGGATAGAACACAGTCGGGAAAGGGAACGCGTACGGGAACGGGAACGTTAAGCAGATCGGGAACGGGTTTTACTCAAACAGAGAGTTGATAAAGTCTTGAGGCTTAAAGGGTTCAAAGTCGTCCATGCCTTCTCCGAGGCCGATGTACTTGACCGGAATTTTGAGGCTTTGCTGGATGCTTAGGATAATGCCACCTTTTGCTGTTCCGTCAAGTTTGGTCAGGATCAGGCCGTCAATCGGAGTGAATTGGGTAAAGACCTTGGCTTGATCGATGGCATTTTGACCGATTGTCGCATCGAGGACAAGATAAGTTGTATGAGGCGCGCCGGGCAGGGCTTTATTGCAGGAACGGCGGATTTTTTCGAGTTCCTGCATCAGGTTGGTCTTGGTTTGCAATCTTCCGGCAGTGTCGATAAGTGCCACTTTTTTTCCACGCGAGACGGCGGCTTGGACGGTGTCGAAGGCGACAGCAGACGGATCACTTTTTGGCTGTCCTTTAACAATGTCAATATTTAGACGGCTTGCCCATAAGTCAAGTTGCTCCATCGCAGCTGCCCGGAAAGTGTCGGCAGCTCCAAAAATGAGGTCGAGTCCCTGATTCTGATAGTGCTTTCCAAGTTTTGCACAAGTGGTTGTCTTACCATTTCCATTGACTCCGACTACGAGGATGATATGAGGAGAACCTGCCAGGGGTTCTTCATTTACTGGAGGAAATAAAGCGAGAAGGTCCTCTTTTAATCCTGCCAAAAGTTCAGCTGAAGTTAGCTGAGGATTTTTTCTTAAACGTGTGCGTACTTTTTCTGTCAGCTCTCCGGCAAGGACAACTCCAAGGTCTGCTTCATAGAGGATTTGTTCCAGTTCATCCAACTTTTCAACGTCGATCGGACCTGAAAAGAAATTTGTTAGTTTGGAGGTGAAGTATTCTCTCGTGCGAGACAGGGCTTTTTGAATTTTTTGAAAACCGGATTTAAAGAACTGAATTGGCATAAAAGTAGGGGTTTGGGTTAAGTTCAGTATATTATAGCATCCTTGCAAAGTAAGAGCAAATTTTATGAATTTACATGAGTATCAGGCTAAACAACTCCTTTCCAAATACAAAATTCCGGTTTCCCCTTTTGTCGTGATCAAAAATTTAAGTGAGCTTGATCAAGCCTTAAAGACACTTGGGACAGAGGAAGTGGTGCTCAAAGTGCAGATTCATGCCGGAGGGCGGGGAAAGGCCGGTGGTGTGAAGCTTGCTAAAACTAAGCAGGAAGCTAAAGAACATGTGGAAAAGATGCTTGGCATGCACATCGTAAATAAGCAAACAGGTGAAAATGGGGTCACAGCAGAACAATTACTGATCACGCCGGCTGAGACTTTTATAAAAGAATATTATTTAGGGGCGACCATTGATCGGAAAAATGGACGCGCTGTCATTATTGCTTCTCCCGAAGGGGGGATGGAGATTGAAGAGGTTGCCGAGAAAAATCCGTCTGCTATTTTAACTTGCCCCATTCCTTTGGATGGACAAATGCATACTTACCATCTTTGGGAAATTGCAAATTTCATGGGCTGGACAGGGAACTTGCGGACAGCCGGAATGGAGCTTGTGAAACAGCTTGGCAAAGCTTTTATGGATTTGGATGCAACACTTGTTGAGATCAACCCGCTAGTTTCTATGAAGAATGAGACGCTTCTTGCTCTTGATGCCAAAGTTGCTATCGATGAAAATGCCCTATTCCGACATAAAGCGCTTGCAGATCTCTATGATCCGACTCAAATATCGTCCTTAGAGGCAATCTCAAGACATTATGATCTTGCTTATGTTGCCTTGAATGGAGAAATTGGTTGCATGGTCAACGGAGCCGGCCTTGCGATGGCCACCTTGGATATCATTGAAATTCATGGAGGGAAGCCTGCGAACTTTTTAGATGTTGGCGGCGGTGCGGATCAGAAAAAAGTGGCGGAAGCATTTAAAATCATTTTATCCGACCCCAAAGTGAAAGCGATCCTCGTCAATATATTTGGCGGAATTATGAACTGTGAGGTGCTCGCAGAAGGAATCATTTCTGCTGCAACGGAACAAAAATTAAAGGTCCCTGTTATTGTGCGGATGGAAGGGACGCATGTCGAACAAGGGAAAGAGATGTTGAAAGCATCCGGCCTCCGCATTGAAATTGCAAACTCTTTAAATGAAGCAGCTGAAATGGCTGTAAAGTCGGTAAATTATGCCCCTGTTAATTGACCATAATACACGCGTGATCACACAAGGGATCACCGGAAAATCAGGCCGTTTTCATACAGAGCAATGCAAGCTCTATGGAACAAAAATGGTAGGCGGTGTAACGCCCGGTAAAGGGGGCACTACTTTTCTTGATCTTCCAGTTTTTGATACAGTCAAAGAGGCAAAGAAAGCGACCGACTGCAATGCCACTATGATCTTTGTCCCTCCTCCCTTTGCTGCAGAGGCCATTTTAGAGGCAGAAGAAGCTAAAATTCCTTTGATCATCTGCATTACAGAAGGAATTCCGATCAAGGATATGCTCAAAGTGCGTGAAGTGATGAAAGCAAGCAAGCATAGCCGTCTGATCGGTCCTAATTGTCCAGGAGTCATTAATCCCGGCGAATGCAAGATCGGAATTATGCCAGGCTACATCCATCTCAAAGGTTCCATCGGCATTGTTTCCCGTTCAGGAACATTGACCTATGAAGCTGTTTATCAAACGACTAAAGCCGGACTTGGTCAATCGACTTGTGTGGGAATCGGAGGGGATCCATTGAACGGGACCTCATTTATCGATGTTTTAGAAATGTTTGAAAAAGATCCGGAAACAGAGGCTATTTTGCTGATCGGTGAGATTGGTGGCGATGCAGAAGAAGAAGCTGCTGCCTGGATTAAAAAGCACGCTAAAAAACCTGTTGCTGCCTATATTGCCGGTGTATCAGCTCCTCCCGGAAAAAGAATGGGACATGCCGGTGCCATCATTCAAGGTGGCAAGGGCGATGCCGGAACGAAAATTGCAGCTTTAGAGGCTGCCGGAGTTGTTGTGGCAAGATCACCTGCTGATATGGCAGAAGCGGTACAGAAGGCTCTAAAACGTGCCTAAGTTATCATTTAGACTAGATCCTCTTTTTCTTGTGCTTGCTTTTGGAATCGGCTGGCTCAATAGTTCGACCGTTCCAGAAATGTTTTTGTGGGCGCTTGTAATATTTATTTCCATTTTAGTCCATGAGCTCGGACATGCCTTGACTGCGATAGCCTTTGGTCATACAGCTGAAATTACATTTATGCCACTTGGTGGGCTCACCTCAAGAACAGGCCCCAAGCTTAATTCATTAAAAGAGTTTTTGATTGTTTTGAATGGCCCGCTTGCCGGCTTTGCGCTTTACTTTTTATGCCGATTCTTAGTTGAGACAAATGCCTTTGTTCCAAGTTCACCTTTAGGATATATGCTCCTGATCGGAACCTATATTAATCTGGTATGGACGATCTTGAACCTGTTTCCCGTTCTGCCGTTAGACGGCGGAAAGCTTGTTTTGATCGTCATGGAGAAATTGTTTGGGATCAAGGGCGGGCGTATTGCCTATGCGATCAGCTTTATCGCAGCAGCTCTGTTTGCTTTATTGTTTTTTGTGATGCAGCAGCTTTTTGCAGGTGCCATTTTTTCTCTTTTTGCCTTTGAAAGCTATCGTGGATTTGTGCAAGGCCAGCATGTCACAGCCATGGATGAAGATGAAGAGATGAAAGATCTGTTGAAAACCGGAATTTCCCAGTATCAAGCAGGGGACATGGATGGCGCAAGTGACATATTTGATGAGATTCGTGGATCCACAAAGGCAGGCCTTCTCTACTTGCAAGCGACAATATTCCTTTCAAAGTCTCTTGAGATGCAACAAAAGTTTAAAGAAGCCTATGCTCTATTAAAGCCGGAAGAGAAAAAACTGGATATAGAAGGACTTGAAACACTCCAAAGACTTGCATTTAAATCAGATGATTTTAAAACAGCCGCCAAACTCGGCGCGCAAGTCTTCCAAGAAAGGCCAAGTCCCGATACTGCCTTTATTAATGCGCTCAGCTTCGCTCAACTAAAAGAAGTAACGCCAGCTGTAGGCTGGTTTGAAACTGCCATCAGAGAAGGACTTGAAAATCCCGTACTTTCTAGCCGTCACCTGGCGTTTGACCCCATCCGCACCTCAGATGCCTTCAAGGACCTCATTAAGCACTATTAGCTTTAATATGAATAACAGTGTTTAATATTGCCTTCCCAATCGCTTGGAAGGGTGAAGTAAAAGGTGGCTGAAATCAAGCTACGCAGGGCTTCAGCTTCATCATATTTTAAGACCGGTACACGTGTTTGTTGGCCCACTTGTGTTAGTGTGGGATCATCATCCTGACTAAAAATAAATGCAACGCTTGTATCTTTATAGTATTTAAGGTTGCCATTTTTAATCTGACCTTGTCTTTCCATGGGTATACCTTCAGTTCCCCACCCTGTCCAAAAGCTCAAAGTCTTCTTGCCTCGTTGAAACCCTAACCAAATGGAAATAAAATCCTGAAGTGGAATAAAAGACTGATCTTTTGATGGTACCGGGGTGTCTGAATAGTGAAGGTAAGTGTCGCAAAAATTTGATTGTTTAGGGTAAACAGGATCTTTACTACCTGGTTCTTTTGTACCTGTTTTTTCGATCCGATCGCTAAGCATGAGACAGTAATTTCCATAAGTCTCAACTTCCGGTCGGTTTGAGACAAATGCTCCTGCGTAGGCACCCTGTTTCATATACAGAATGGATGTATCCAGTATTTTTTCTGTGGTCTCTGCTGTTTTTGTACAGTGATACCATTTGGGAATGGCTATCGGCTTACCTTGATCGATCCTTTTTTGCCAACGATCAAGCTGTCCTTCTAAAAATTCAACTTTTTGAAATGAGTCTTTGTTGGTCTCAAAACGCCATTTCAGGCTATCTAATTGTTCCTGGTCAGCTTCAAGACGCTTACTGAAGTATTTTTTTAAGGTTGTTGCACGGATTTCTTTGAGTTGGCAGCTAAGATCTTCTGTAGGCTCATTAATGGCGATGGGTTTCACTGTGCCCCCTTTCAAAGGCTTATCCTTCTGGGGTAAAAATGAAGCACGTGTTTGATTTTTAAAGGCGATAACCTTATTCAAGGTTTTCTTTTCTTTTTTCGTGATCTCATCTCCAATCTGCCAATTTTTCAGGCTTTCAGAAAGGGCTGTACAATGCTCGGTCAGAGCCTCCACATCACTTCTTTTAGCGAGGATTTTACAATTGGCCAAATGCTGTTTGACTCGTGCATGCGGGTCTAAGTCCTCAGCACATGCTGTGATTGTTTTAACTTTTTTAGCTTTTTTCCAACAAATCGACTGCTTATCATTGTAGGAGGCAATGAAGGCATTGTAAGTTTCAATGTTCACATTTTTACAAAAACAGGTGTCCTGGTTCTTGCGGATGAACTTGGCCACATTGGACATGGATGCTGATCCAAATCCGAGCTTGGCTGCAAATAACGTGAAGCATCCGACATTTGCATCGTAGCGAAGTGCATTATTTTTGACATGAAGCCGATGATGGCTGTTTGAGTCTAACAAAAACGCATTTAGTGATTGATGATTGATCATGTGTGCCATAGTTTAAGTGCAATAGTTGATGTTATGTTTCCAGTCAGCTGGAAGCGTGCAACAGAAAGTGGCATTGATCAAGGTCTGTAAAGCTGTTGCCTCATTATAAGTAATAACCTGCACGCGACGATCTTGCCCGATTTTCTGCAAGGCAGGATCTTCATTACTACTGTAGATGAACCCTACAGTCGTATCTTGATAATATTTAAGATTGCCGCTTTGGATCCTTGCATCTCGGCAAATAGGAATCCCTTCTGTACCTCTGCGAGTATTTGAATTAAAGGTGTGATATCCTCTTTGAAATGCAAGCCAAATGCTGACGTCACCTTGATTATTTATACGTGAAGAGCTTTTTGCAATTTTAGGTGTATTATTATAGTGAATTTCCCCATAAAAACTGGATTGTTTGGGATAAAGCGGTGTATTTCGACCTTTTTGTTTAGTTGCAGTTTTTTCAATGTGCTCACTTAACATGAAGCAATAGCTGCCGTAGGACAAGTGCTCGGGCTTGTTAGAGACAAATGCCCCTGGATATGCTCCTTGATGCATAAATAGAATATCTGTCTTTAGGATAGTATCCATGGTATCAGACGCTTTTGTGCAATGGTACCATTTAGGAATGGCAATCGGCTTACCTTCATTCAATTTCTTTTGCCAAAGGTCTAACTGATTTTGTAAAAATTGAGATTCTGAAAATGAAGAAGCCCCGTGCAATTGAAACCGGTTTTTTAGCGCATCCAACTGGAATTTATCGGCTTTAAGGCGTTCGTTGAAGTATTTTCTAAGGCAGGCCCTCTGCATGTCTTTCAAGGTTTTACGCAGATTAGTTTTATCTTGATCACTTAAGTTTGTTTGAATTTGCGCTGTTTGGATGCCTTTAAGTGGGCTGTTTTTCTGAGGAAAAAGTGAGTTGCGAATCTGATTTTTAAGGGCAAGAATGTCATTTAGCGTTTTCTTTTCGTCTTTGGAAATAGTACTGTCCAGTTGCCATAGTGCAACGGTGCTTTTAAGCTCTTCACAGGTTTGGGCGAGTAAGGCATGTTGCGATGGATCGTTGATCAGCAATTTACAAGCACCTAAATGCTGCTTAATAGCCTGGTGGGCTTCATCCCTTGTCAATACCGGTTGATTGACGAGATTTTTAATCTTTTTGGCTTTTTTCCAATAAATGCATTGCTTGTCATTATAGCTAATAATGAAATCATTATACGCCGTTTTTTCGATTGTGTCTGCAAAGCAGGTGTCTTGATTCTTCCGGATAAATTTGGCCACATTCGACATAGCGGCTGATCCAAATCCGAGCTTGGCAGCAAATAACGTTAAGCATCCAATATCTTCATCGTAGTGAAGTTGATTATTTTTTAGATACAG
>CAZOAX010000063.1:0-1411 GCA_964577735.1 uncultured bacterium | reverse complement strand
GGCGGTTGTGGATGTTCACTCCACGATCTGCTAAAAAACTTTGGAGATTAGTTATGTTCATAAAATCAATAATTTAAATAATAATTAGAGTTATTCTACTGAATTATAATTAAGGTTTTATAAAGATGGAAAAGCCGCACTTGAAGAGCTCAAGTGCGGTTAGAGAGTTTAGCAGTGGTTAAGCTGTCCATCCCAGCTAGCTGGGAGTGTGCAGAAAAATGTTGCATTGATCAGAGTGCGTAATGCATCTGCTTCTGCATGAGTGATAATGGGTACGCGGTATTTTTCCCCAATATTTTTCATTGCAGCCGTGTCATTTCCGTTGCCCATGAATGCATAAGGATTATTAGCTGAATAGATAAACCCAAGCGTAGTGTCTCTATAGTACTTGAGTGCACCGTCTTTGATCCTTTCCATTTTTTGGATAGGGATTCCTGCTTGGCCTGCTGAGTTTAGCCCTCTTTGAAATCCGAACCAGATCCCAAGTCCGTCCTGGTTATTATTGAAATTGGCGTTCTCCGGGGCTACTGGAGTATCAGAATATTTGATCGCCTGGGGTTGAGTCATATTGGAGAACTTAGGATATAGCTTTTGGTTGCCTTCTTTAATGCCTGTTTTTTCAATATGATCGCTCATCATGAGGCAATGACTTCCATAACCATGCTCAGGCAGGTTGGCTACAAAAACGCCCGGGTACATGCCGTCGTGTTTATAAAGCACGTCAGTATTGATGATCGCATCGATGACTTGAGGAGTCTTTGTGCAATGATACCATTTAGGAATTGCAATCGGTTTGCCGTGGGCGTGTTTTTTCTCCCAACGGTCTAATTGTTCCCCTAAGAATTTGGCTTCTTTCAGGGTGGCTTTATTTTCTTCAAATCGCAAGCGCAATTGCGCTAGTCTATTGCCATCTGCTTCAAGCCTTTCACGGAAATATTTTTGTAATACTTGCGTTCTGATCTCGCTTAGATTGGTTTTAAGAGCATCTTTATCTGCTTGACTAATGGTTTTTAACGGATTGTACACGCAATCAGCACCTTTTAACGGCTTTTTACCATTAGGCGGAAAAATAGTATTACGGATGGTATTTTTGAAATTCAAAATATCATTGATGGTCTGCTTTTCTTCTGGTGTGATTTTGCCGTCAAGTTCCCATGTTTGAAGCGTGAAGTTTAATATTTGGCAAGCGTCAGCAAGTGCAGCAAAATCGTCTTCAAGATCAGATGAATTTAAAATTGTCTTACAATTCTCTAAATTATGTTTGACCAGCTGAAGCATCCCATCTCTTGAGCCATAATCAAAAGCTTGATCGGAACCTCCTTGGAAGACTTGAACTGCTACAGTCTTAACTTTTTTAGCTTTTTTCCAGCATAGGCATTGCTTGTCGTTATAGGCAGAAATAAAGATGTTG
>CAZOAX010000062.1:0-9210 GCA_964577735.1 uncultured bacterium | reverse complement strand
ATCTTTATCATTTCTAATTCTGTCGCTTGCAATAGCAAGTGCCCCACGCTCCTGCCTAACAGCTGCAAGAACGATTGCTTTGTCATCCTTTAGCCTATCGCTTGCGTAATTAAGAGCCATGCCATCTTTCTTAACGGTAGCAAGAATGACATCTTTGTCATCTTTAAGCCTATCACTGGCATGCATAAGTGCTCGCCGGCCGGCATTCTTAACAGCGGCAAGAACGACAACTTTGTCATTTTTAAGCCTTTCACTAGCCTGATGAAGCTCCCAACCGTCATTTGTAACGGCAGCAAGGACTACCTCTTTATCATCTTTAAGCTCATTGCTTACAAATTCAAGTGCCTCAGCAGATTGTCTAACAGCCGCTAAAACGACTTCTTTGTCATTTTTAAGTCTGTCACTGGCATACATAATGGACCAGCCACATCGTTTCACAGCAGCAAGAATGAATTCCTTGTCGTTTTTAAGTTCATCGCTGACATTGGCAAGCTCGTGGCCGTTTTCCCAAATTTTGCTAAGCAGAGCTTTTTTTTCTTCATTTGGCTTTAGTGGAGTGCCTGGATGTCGTTTGATCCAGAAGCCACCGAAATGGTCTTGATCCGTGAAGGACTCATGAAGAAAGACCAGGTGCCCTTCCAGCCATTTTTGTTGACGGGATTCAGCATAGACGGGATATATAGCGAGAGTATCATAAATGTTCCATTCGTGCAGGATGTCCCAATGTGCGTCGGGGTTAGTGAGCTGCCATAGGCCATCATCTAATTTTATCGAAGGATATTCTCTTGATTCAAAGAAGGTAAACTTTGGCTCACCTAGAGTAAGGACGTATGATGACTGGTTAATAAGATCAAATACATCTCCCGACTTGAATGTGATGCTGTAAGGATTGTCGTTTTCAAAGTTCTCGTTGAGGATAAAAGATGGGATTTCATCGTTCTGCTCTGCCAATAAGTCAATAAACCGTGCGATTTGGTCCTCTTGGATCAATTGAACTGTATTATCAGAGAGGCCCACTGCCCACTTCCCGTCAACTTTAAAGATTTTTCCATCTAGCTCAGACTGAGCCGGGCTCGTTGCACTGACAGTTGCAGTGAGGATTACAAGTGCAGTTAAAAAGAATTGAACTAACATGAGCTTCTCCTGATAATTTCGACAATATTATCAGGGGTTTATTAATATTTAATAAAGGGATTTGATCCAATAGCCACTGATTTGATCGCGCCCAGTGCCGGAGAGCCATTCTTCGGCTTGCGAAGCGGATTCAAAGTGAAAGACGAGGTGACCTTCCAGCCGTTTGTTTTGGCTGGATTCAGCAATGACGGGAACGATGGCAATCGTATCGCCAATGTTCCATTTTTCGATCTGGCTATCCCAGTGCGCGTCAGGGTTTGTGACCTGCCAAAAGTCGCCGCCGTTGACTTTGACCAAGGGGTATTCTTTGGCTTCAAGGATGAATAGCTTTGGTTCACCGAGGGTAAGGACGTAGAGGTCTTTTGCCGCTAGTTGCATGATCAGTGCAAATGAGCCATAGCCAGGGAATGTGATGCTATAGGGATAGAAGTTTTCAAAGTTCTCATAAATGATAAAGGGTGGGATTTCATTGTTCCATTCCGCCATGAGAGCTAAGAACCGCTCTATTTGGTCACTTCGGATCATTTGGATAGTATTGTCAGAGAGGGCCACTCCCCACTCCCCGTCTAAATTGATGAGTTTTCCATCAAGTCCAGATTTGACTTCTTTTTGAATGGGAGGAGTTGGACTTGCTGCCTCTAAACTTGCGCTAATGATTATAAGTGAGGTTAAGAGTTGGAATAGCATGATTATTTGATTTTCCCTTTACGTTTTTGTAGGATTTTTTGACCTTCAGCCTGCATTGCATCTGGTTGTCCTTTGCGGATGGAGGAGAGTTGATCTAAATCCCATTCAGTATGGGTGGCCTTGAATTTATTGTATTCATTTTCACTCGTAAACGAGTCTTTTAACCAGGATGAGATCGATTTAAAAGTGCAGCTACCAATTTCTTGTGAGGAGTGTTCACGTCCATTTGTTTTTTTTACATGCGGGTCTTGTCTTAAACTAGTATCAATTCTGTTTTTGATCACTTGCATTGGATTTTTTTCGTTTTGATTGAATTTTTTATCGAAGATGTTTTGGATAAATGGGAGATCTAGATTTTGAAATGAGACGTTCTCGTATTGGATATCCTGTACCTGTTCCCTTACGGCATTCTCATCAAAGATCGCTTGAGAGAACATGTTTATTAAACTTGATCCGAAACCCTTAACTGTCGTGCTTTCTTTAGCTCCATCGCCGGAATTGATGATGGTAAATGAACATTTGTCTTCAGCTGTTTTTGTTATTTGGTAAAGGACAGCATGGCCGTCTCCTTTGACCAGTTCATAACCGCCAGGTATCAGAAGTTGATCGCCAATCTTCCCTCTCTCTGCAAGATCTTGTACTTCTTCTGTCACTCTCAATTGGAGTTCCCGCATGATGCTCTTTTTACTGCCTGCATGTTCGAGTAAAGTGGAGATAGAATAGGCGTTTTCTAGAATGTAGATCATTTTCCTGATTTCTTCTTTTAATCCGACCCTGGATTCACTTATAGAGGCTTCATAACGTATAAGATCATCTAGATAGGATTTTATGCCGCCAGACTGGGTAAACCCTTCCAGATTTTCGTTTCTCACATCGTTAATACCACCAAAAATGCGCATGTAGATTTTCTTTTCCTGTTGAGCATCACCGGCAAGTTTTGTTTCTTGACGTTTAACAAATCCTTCATGGATTTGATCAAATTTATCAACGGCTTTAGCATTGGTCTTTCTCTCAGATTCAGCAAGTTTGGCAATGCTATTGATCTTTTTCTCACCGGCAGAAACGATGCCAAACCAGCTGCCTACCTTTTGATACCATTTTTTCGAGGCGTGGACTCGTTTATTGTAGGCTTTGACTTGCGTTTTTAATTTGTTCATCAACTGCGCACGCTGATTTTGAGAAATGCCATCGTTTTTGAGTGCTGTAAAGCATTCTTCAGCAATATCGGCAATCGTTGCTGTATTCAGTGTCTTATTGGATTTTTTGTCGATGTGAGTATATTGATGGGATCCATTAGTGGTAAGGTAGTGGCCCTTGGTGTTGGCATTCTCAAGCTGACTTAGAAAGTTTTTTGCTTGGTTAATTTCCATTAATACTCTCCCTGATAATACCTTCGATTATCACAGAAGAGTATTAATATTTAATAAAGGGTCTCATTGGAACGTAAAAAGCGCCATTTTCCTTCTGGAAGGTCTGCTAAAACGATGTTTCCGACCCGAACGCGCTTAAGACTGACGACGCGAAGCTTAACAAGCTCACACATTCTTCTGATTTGTCTTTTTTTGCCTTCTTTAATGACAAATTTCATCAGGCCCGCTTCCATCACTTCGATTTTAGCAAGCTTTAAAGGTGAACCATCAAGCGAAAGTCCTTTCTTTAATTTGCGGACGGCAAGATCGGTGATCTCTCCTTCCACGCGGACGATGTATTCTTTTTCAACTTCTGAGTCTTCCCCGACGATCTTCTTGGCAATTGCGCCATCTTGCGTCAAGATAAGCAGCCCTTTGGAGTCGATGTCCAGTCTGCCGGCAACCGCTAATTTGCGTAAGTGCGCCGGTTCAAACTTCGGTCCTTTGTCTTTCTTATATTGATTTTCTGGAGTAATGAGATCAAGCGCTTCCGGGTACTCTTTTTCAGGTTGGGTCGAGACATAACCAATCGGCTTATTAAGCAGAATGGTTACCTTATTGCTTTGGTATTTCTTTGCTTGCGCAAGCAGTTGAATATCAGCATCTTCACGAATTTTGGTTCCGAGCTCGGAGACGACGACACCATTAACGGAGACCTGGCCGGCTTCGATATAACGATCGGCTTCTCTTCTTGAGCAGATCCCGCGTAGGGACATTATCTTGGAAAGGCGTTGGAGTGGTTTTTTCATAGCGGAAATATAGCATTATTATACTTAGTTGACAAATAGTTTTATTTTAATGTATGCTTTTTGAGGATAAACCTTTAACTACCCATAAGGAGTGGCTATGTTAAAACGATTTATCCAACAAATCTGTGTTATTTCCCTTGTACTATCCTCTGCTTTAATAGCCTCTGATTATCACGTTGAGGATCAACCTCTTGTGATAGAGAAAGTCATTCAATACGAACAAACCGGTATTTTAAAACAGAAGCCAAATGGTTACTTGTATTTGGATGTAACAAATGATTACATTGCTGAATCGCTGCCTCTGATCCAAGCTCAGGGCAAGCTTGTTCCCCCAAGACATTTCGTTAGTAAGAAAGGAATAGGCGCGCACATTAGCGTTATGTATGAAAATGAACAGATCCTCAATGAGATCTGGGAAATCAAAGAACTGGGACAGTCTTATACTTTCCAAATCCTTGAACTTCGCACTGTCAAACTCCAAAAAGACAATCAGGTGAAAAAATTATGGCTAATAGCCATATCTTCTCCGGAACTTGAAGCTTTAAGAGAAAGTTATGGTCTGCCTCCTCTTTTGAAAAACCATGATTTTCACATTACGATCGGAACCCAAGTTCCAGGAAAAGCCGTTCAATTAGAAGAAATAAAAGAAGCTGCCTAATTTGAATTAAATTAATAATTATGATATAATTTTTTAAAAAAATATGAGGTTTTAAATGAATCGATTTATAATGTTTTTGGTTTTTGTTTCTGCATCTTGTTTTGGTGACATTGAACGACGGACTGCTATCGATGTCGGCTCCGGCGGAACCAAAGTTGCTATCGCAGATGTGGACACTTCCACAAATAAAATTGTAGATGTTTTGTTTGAGACCTCATTTTCTGTCCCTTTTCAAGCTTCACTGGATAAATCAGAAAACGGAAAATTCGATAAGGAAACAAGGCTTCTTGCTCTGCAGCGTTTCAAAGAGATCGTCGCCCTCAGTAAAGAGTATGAAGCTACACAAATTTCAGCTATTGCTACATCTGCTTTTCGTAAATCAAACAATGCGCAAAAAATGATCGCAGAAATTAAAGATGAAACAAATATTGAGATCCAAGTGATCCCGCAAAGAGAAGAAGGGGAAATCGCCTTTTTTAGTTCACTTGCAAATGGTGACTACAATAAAGATGAAGTGGTTGTTTTAGATATTGGAACTGGCAGCATCCAAATTACGACCCTAGGTAAGGAAGATGATGACTTAATCGTTTATATGGGTGAAAATATGGGCTCTGTCGCTTTCAAGAATTACATCGTCGATGTGATCCAGGAAAATGATTTAGACACTCACATCTCCCCTAATCCGATGACTGATGATGATTTAAAGTTTGCAGACAGCTATGCAAGAGCTTTTGGGCGTAAAGCCTTTCCAGTCATTAAAGAAAAAATCCAAAGTGGGCAAGTGGTGGGAATTGGCCGTCTATTTTATAATAGCATCCGTCCGATTGCCTCAGAAAATGGTATCATCACGCGTGATGCTTTACGCAACTACATTTATAACGCCTTGAATAAATCAGATGAAGAGCTTGACAATCCTTATGCTCACGTCGATGTTTCCAATTGTATTCTGACCCTTGCCATCATGAAATCTTTGCATATTCATGAGATTACTCCAGTTGAAACAACAACGACCAAAGGATTGTTAATCTCAGAGAATTACTGGAAATAAAACTTGCTTGATTAAAATATGTTGTTATATAGGAAAAGTATATAGCAACATATTTTGAGGCAGTATGAAAAAAACACTTCTCCTTCCCCTTCTGGGCGTGGCATTTACTGGATGCGGAGTTCAAGAAACATTCCGTGCTTTAGAAGAAAACCGCCAAGCGGTCGATATGAGCACACAAACTATTTATGAGAACATCCAAGCTATTCAAGAAGCTAATCAGGGGATCGAATATAACCGTCAAATGATCGTTGAAGCCAACCGTGCTATTGAAGAAAATAGACGGCAATTAGAAGAAATTAATAAAACTTTGCAAAAAGCAAGTGAATCTAATTAATCTGGAGAGATTATGCAAACTAAATTAGGATTTCTTTGTATTCTTTTGGCTGGATTGACAACCTCATGTGGAACGATTCAAAAGATGAATACCCTTGTGACAGATAGCACAGATTCTATCTATGCCAATCGGGAAGCTGTGGAATACAATACCTGTGTGGTTCAGCAAAATGCTCAAATCATTAATGCTAGCACCCAAACCATTCAGGAAAACCGACGGTTGATCGACGAGAGCACAAGAGCGATCCAGGATAACCATCACCACCTCTTGCAAGCGGAAGGGTCATAGAAGTTTTGAGCTGGGAAGTCTATATCATTCAAAATAAGGCCGGCCAGCTTTATACAGGGATTACAAAAGATCTAGATAAGCGCTTGCACGATCACCGTAATGGGAAGGGAGCGCGTTTTTTCAGGTTTTCTTCTCCTGAAAAAATCCTTTATCGTGAAGCCCACCCCGATCGTTCAAGTGCGTCCAAGCGTGAAAGTGCCATAAAAAAGATGAAGCGTTCTGAAAAGCTACTATTAACTAGGAGCCTATATGAGCCTCAATCCCCTGCCCTTGGTTTCAAACTCCTCTCCTGAACAATCTGAAATTGAAGGCGTTCTGTCACTCCTCAAGGAGAGCAAAGTCAATCATGTGGCAACAGATATTATTCCCCATGATATTAATTTTACCTCATCTGCCCCGGACCCAATCACACACGTAAAAATCGAAGATCACCCTTCCGTTGATGTTCAATTAACCGCTTCAGATTCGATCACTCATGTAAAAATTGAAGATCATAAAACTGGAACGCTATCTCGCAATAAGAATGTCAGAGTAAATTCAAAAGCCCTGACGACAAAATACCGAGATGGTCTGACAACAAAAACAAGACAAAACAGAAATTCTGTTGAGGTTAAGGGGCTTGATCTAAGGAGACTTAGCAGCATTAAATTCAATGAAGATAAAATTTATAGAAAAATCACAATAGACCTCATCCGGACCTTGCGAAATACTTATAATTGCTTAATTCAAGCACATGCAAATAGCGATATGAAAATTGCGATCAATCGCAAAGGGTTCCTGGAAATTACTTCAGCTCCATCATACGAACCCACCGAATCTGAAAGAATGACGATCCAGCAAGACATCTATGTGAATATTGTATCTGCTTTGAAATCAGAAATTTTTAACTTCTTTGACGATAAAGGACATTTTATTGATCTTAAAATGTTTGAAGGTCTTGTCCGGGTGAACTTTACTTATGATACCTTTGTACGGGAAAATGCCACTAAAACATTTCAAACACTTTATCCTCAAAATAAAACGTTGTTTGAAGAAGAGAATAAACTGAAAAAATTTTTGGAAAAACTTTGCATTCCGGAAAATGAGATCACCAAATTCACTGAACATGAAATATTTTGTATTGGCATCCTTCAAAGGCTCTATCCTGAAAATACAGAAGACAAACACTATAAGACAGCCGTTCTGACGACTCTACCTGTTTTCCCTCCGGCTGTATTTTTGATGGTCTATAAACAATTTCTTTCGACTCCTCAATTATTGAAAATCATTCAAACGCTACTAGAATGGCCAAAAAAATACATCCCAACATTCCAAAAAGTGCGGTTGATGAATTTCTTGCGCACTTGGATAGAAAGTTTCTCCTATCGATTTGAAATGAAAAACTACAAAGATGAATTGATGAAAATCCTTGAATCAGGAAGATCGATTAATTTTGAGTCTATGTACCTTGCCGGTGAGATCGAGGATCTTATCGACTTCAATGGAATTCCGAAAAAAACCGTGGGAACATTTAAGGTGAACGAGTTTTTAACGGATATTTTGAGTAACAATCCTACATATGGTCATTATCATTTGAAAATGATCGATACAATTGCAGATGACCTGAAAATTCTTGCAGCGGAATCGATCTCTGATCTTGCCATTGAAGAACTTTATTCAGATAAAGTTAAAGAAACCCGCTCTTCCTATCTGATTTACAATGACAATGTAGAGAAGTTCATTTATTCACTGTTTCCAGAAGGTAACAAAAACCTGGAGCCAGCTCTTCGTTTTTGTTTTTATCTTGCGCAAGCTTCCTTAGAAAAAAATGACTATTTCACTGCCTATGTCATTTATACCTGCTTATCCAACCCTAAAATTGAAAAATTGTATTCTATTGAACACAAGAAAAAGAATTCTTATTTTCCAAATTTAAAGAAAAAAACCAAGAAAATTGAATTAGATGCAAAAACCTGGGAAATCCATCAAAATTTATCAAGCCGTTTGGCGATTACCAATAATCGCGTTAAAATGAACCGTGAAATGCTTGAAAAAAATAAAAGGAACATTCTCATCGTACCAGAGCTCGCCCTGATAAAATCCTCATTAATTCGGATGAAAGATGAATTTGAAGCCCATTCAGAAGAAATTAAAATTAACATGAAAGAAATTGATATCCAGACATTGCATGACACTTCTGACTATAAAATGAAAGTAGAGTCTATGCTGAACAATGTACTTTTGTTTTATTATAATAGCGCCGACTTGCAAACAGACATCGGTAACTATCTTAATGGTAATGTAAATCCTCTATTTACTGAAAAACTATAAAACGATACAATGCTTTAATTATTTTTTTATTTAAAGGGTGTATATGAGTATCGGTAAATTGGATGCGTTGATATATGTTGCGCAGGCGGAATTTGGAAAATCAGATGAAATTAAAACAGCCAACACCATTACAAATGTCGGGCAAAAAAGCTTAAAGCGCGAAGCTCAGAGGGATCTAGTGAATTCAAATAACAAGAAGCATTGTGTAAAGTACTCCAGTGGCAGTATTGCTGAATTCACAATCAATTCAAGCGGATTCCCGGAAGGAGACGTCTTCTATCAGAGACATGATGGATCGATAAGACTTTTCAACTTAAAAAACAATGTCAAAGATGGGTCTTCTATGTGCTTTCATGCCAATGGGGATGTAGAGACATTGACCTATAAAAATGGAAGACAGGAAGGACCTACGTCCTATAGAACTAAAAGATCGATTACACTTGCCTACTTAGTTAATGGCCGGTTTGAAGGCGTGATGAAAAAGACTTCTTTCATTGACGGATCTGTAAAAGAAGGCATATTCAAAAATGGGGTTTATGTAGGTCCTAAACATAGTATTAAAAAATAAATTAATTCATGTTACGCACTAGTTT
>CAZOAX010000061.1:0-9260 GCA_964577735.1 uncultured bacterium | reverse complement strand
GGGTCACATTCAGATCGATTAGATAAACTGGAGAAGAGCATTCAAGAAAGGATAGACGAGTATCATGAAAATGAGAGTCTATTAATTAAAGCCATTAAAACCGGTGATAGCCGTGTCATAAATGAACTTATGGCAGCTGATATTGATTTAAATTTCAGAGATGCGGATGGTAATTCACCTCTCATCCAAGCTATAAATGATGGTTGGTCTGAGCTTGTTGAATGTTTGATTGCAAATGGAGCGGATGTTAATTTTGCTGATTCTAACGGCCAGACACCTTTATATTTCGCTTCAGAAAAAGGTCAAATAGATACTGTAAAGAAACTGTTTGCGAAAGGCGCCAATCCCAATATTGAAGATGCACAAGGATTTACACCACTTCGTCATTTGATTTTGCTAGCCGTGGCTAATGGGAACAGCTTAAATTTGCCAGCCATTGTAAAGCTCTTCATCAATAACCATGCAGATTTGAATAAACAAGATGCAAATGGCGACACTCTACTTCATCTTTCAGCACTAAGTTTTTCTTTTATTCCTAATTCAGGATGCTCTCCGGATATTATTCAGATGTTAATAGACGAAAATGTTAGTATTAACACGCAAAATAAGGACGGCAAAACGGCTCTTCATATAGCAGCAAGGTGTGGAAATGTAAAAGCTCTTAATGTGCTTATTAAAAACAAAGCAGATATCCACATACAGGATAACAATAATCAAACTGCTTACCAATCGACGTATTGCCTAGAGGCTCGCGAGATACTTAGTCGTAAAATTGATGAAGAAAAGAAAGCGGAGCATCAAAGAAACATCGACAAATTATGTAAGGCGGTTAAGTCTTCAGATATCGACGCAATAAAAGGCATGATAGAAGCCGGGATTAATTTGGATGGTAGAGACCATGAGGGAGGGACACCTCTTATCTATGCTACAATTGAAGGCAAAGAAGAAATCGCTAATCTTTTGATTGCGGGCGGTGCGGATGTTAATTTGCCCGATTTAATGGGAACTCCTCTAATGGCCGCTATTTTCAAAGATCAATTTAGTTTCACGGAATTATTGATAGCGAATCATGCCGATGTAAATGTTCAAGTAAAAGATGGCCGTACAGCTCTTCATTTAGCTATAGCGAAAGGTGATATTAAAAGCGCAGAATTGCTTATAAACAATGGGGCAGCACTGAATCTTCAAAACAATGAAGGTATCTCAGCTCTTCACCTAGCTATATTGACTGGGAGTACTAAAAGCGCAGAATTGCTTATAAACAATGGGGCAGCACTGAATCTTCAAAACAATGAAGGCTATACAGCCCTGCATTTAGCGATAATGAATGGCGATGAAAGTCTTGTGAATTTACTTATCGCGAGTGGTGCAGAAGTGAATATGCCAAAAAATGCTCACACACCACTTCAAATGGCAAAATCTCTTGAAAATAAGAATGTTATTAAAATTTTAAAATCAGCCATGTCTGCTGATGATATTATTTTACAAAAAGAGGCATTAAAGTTGAGTGTTTTAGCTCATTCTGTAAGCCTCGGTGGTGTCACGCAAACACAGATAAAAGAAACAAAAGCTATCTGTAAAGCACCCTTGACAGGTAGTTTCGCAAATTACATGCTTAAATATATGACTAAAGCAACTAAAGAGATGCTTTTAAAAGTTTGTATGAACCAGGGAAAGGTAAATAGCGAACAAATCGCTCAGTTTAAACAGGAATTAGAGCGACTGATCAGTTTATTGGAATCCGGAAGAATTCAATCCAGTGATGTTTGTCTAAAGCGAATTGCAAAAGGACTTCCTACCTTGATGATGAGTGGGTTCAAAGGTCACCGTGTGGCTGTTATGTGCTGGGGCCCTTACTTTATTATATGTAATAGAGGGAAAGCTATGAGAAAGGTTGTTGAAGTTTACAGATACGATCAAACGAAATTAGATGCAGAAATGATCAATAAAATCACTTCAAACGACTCAAGAGATGAAAATGCCTATAAGAAGCTGTTTTTTAATGAGCTTCCCACTGCATTAGGGTTTCAGGCTCAAAGTGCGACTGAAAGAAACATAGAAAATCTATGCACAAAATCTCTCTACGTTCAAAAGTCTGGTAATTGCGGTTGGGCTGCTCCTGAAGGGTGTGTTTTTAGTTATCTTGTTTTGATGAAGCTTCTGGGAAATGATCAAGGACAATTGAGACAAGGGGCTATTTCGAATATCAGTAAAAATCAAACAGATCGTATTAATAAAGATTTTTTTGCATGGCTGTCTTTTGCGCAGGCGTATAATGTAGATCGATATTTAGGCATTCATAATACACGATCTGCTGAAAATGTAGATAAAGTTGAGAAACATGCAAACGAACGGGATATTTCAGTTGTTGATCAGGGTTTTATCAATGCTGTAATGCCATTGTTTCAAAGCACTCTCAAGAAGGCTATGTAACTCAAAAAAGATAGCCATGTGCATTCCATCCTTTAGAAATGTCAGTCAGCCTGATTTAAAACGTCAAAAAGAGGTTGCCTTATTCCAGTCAGTGTTTGATGAAGATCTGGATACTCTTCATCAACTTATCTTTGATGGCGTGGATGTGAATGCGATAGTAGAAGGGGCAACTCCGCTTGCTTTGGCTACACGAAAACGTTCTGTTAAAATTGTTGAATCCCTGCTCAAGGCGGATGCTGATCCTGACCAATTTCATATGACACTTGGTTTTGCCCCTCTTCATTTAGTTGGTAATCATCCCACTTTAGATATTGCAAAACTGCTTTTAGCGTATCATGCCAATCCTAACATTCAAAACCAACGAGGTCAGACCCCTCTGCATGTAGCAGCTATATGCGGTTCCCAAGAGCTCATAGAGTTGCTGATCGAGAACAAGGCTGATATTAATAAGACTAGTGAAGGCTGGACCCCTGTCCATCTAGCGGCGGTGGGTAATAAAAATAATCTTAAAGTTCTCATTAAAGCTAAATCAGATTTAGAAATGCAGGACGACCTTGGTTATACCCCCTTTTGTATGGCTGTAAGAGAGGATCTGAAGGACAATATTAAAATATTGCGGGAAGCGCTCACATTTGATCAAATTTGTAAGCAGAAAGAAATATTCAAAGTTAAGATTTTGGCCCATTCTGTAAATCTAGCAGGCTCTGTTGAGGTTAAACATCATGAAGATGATTTTCCTTATGAGGTCGATCTCGAGGAGTCTTATGCTCCGTATGTGATTAAAAAAATGAACAATGCGACCAAAGCCTATGCTTTGAAAGCTCCTTCTAAAATATTAGATCAACTACTAGAAGCCTTCGAATCGATCACTTATTCTGATGAACGCAATCTCAAGGAGATTCAAGAGGGGAAGCCTATACTGGTTATTACGGGCTTTATAAATCATACAGTTGTCGTTTTATTTTTAGGCTCATATTTTATTGTGTGCAATCGAGGAGATTCGAGTAGAAAGGTTGTAGAGGCATTTAAATATGATCCGGATCTCCTGAACACTGAAATTCTGAAAAAAATCAAAAAAATTGACTCAGAAGAGTCCTATAAGCAGTTGTTTTTTGAAGAACTGCCACAAGCTCTACATTTTGAGTCGGATAAAATTACAAATCAAATTGAAGAACTTTGTTTGGCATCTCTAAGTGAACAATCGGTTGGCAATTGTGCCTGGGCATCGCCTGAAGCTGCCGTTTTTGTATTTTTTGCGTTATCTTTGAGCAACCAGAAAACTAAGAAAACGTTTTATTCCTGGCTCGTCATGAACCAAGTGTACCATTTGGAGCGGTATCTTGGTTTGCACATCCTTCGTTCTACAGACAATGTCTATAAAGTTGAACTACACAAAGCGCGAAGAAAAGTCACCGTAATTGATCAGGATTTTGTCGAAGAAGCGATAAAAGCAATTGATGCCACAAAAACCACACTCTTTCAGCTTCAATGACCGTATTTTACAGAGCTTTAAAGTGCTCTTCGGCCTCCTTTAAGGAAAAATAACAAATTTTTTCTTTGGTTTACAATTTATTCGGGGGAGTGGAAGGACAGTTGACGCTGGAGGTCCTTTAAGGCTTCCGGGGGTGTTTCACGGGTGCTCAGGAGTTCTTTTGCTCGGGTTAAGTGGCGCCAAGCTTGAGGAAAATTGGATCTGACGGCATTGAGCTCGGCCATGAGGTATTCAGCAGTCGGGTCGTTTTTTTCAAGGGTGTGGTACTGATTGAGAACGGTAAGGGCCTCGCCGATATTGTGGAGCTGAAGGAGAAGGACACCGAGGTGAAAGTAGCCGGCCCGGAAGTTTGGCCATTTGGTTATGGTTTCTTCAAGTTTGGCTTTTTTACGGAGGAGTGATTCCCGTTTTTCATCCACATGCATGAAGATGGTACGGATTCCTTCAGCATCTACTTTTCCATTCAAATAATCTTCAAGAACAGCTCTTTGGGATACTTGATCTGATGTGTTTTCGCTATTGTAGACTTTAGTAAGCAACGCATCGCCTTTTTCTTTTTCACCAACGAAGAGATAGTTGAAGCCCATGAGTTCCTGCAGCAGGAGATCGTCGGGGAGATAAAGAAGCGCTTTGTGGTAGCATTTTAAGGCTTTTTCATATTTTTCGTTCTGCCAATGGACGGAGGCTTCGTTGAAGTAGGCAAGGCCGATCACTTCTTTGATGTTGCGGACAGGGATGGTCTCAGTTTCAATTCCCAGGTATTCTTTTGTGTCGAGATGGATGCCGCGGGCGGTTGTTTCGATGTTGCGGGTTTCAGTCGGCGTAGAGTAGCGGACGTAGATGTGTCCTGGTGGAGTGAGGGCTTCAAGGGGGAGATCTAGGCGCTGGCTTAAAGAAAGGTAGAGGATCGATACACCAAGGCAGACACCACGGCGGGAGTCGATAACGGTCGGGAGGTAGGTGTAAAGGTCGATGTCTTTAGCATAGACAGAATGGGGGGGGAAGCGATAACCCATTTCCTGGAAGATGAAGTGGTTGATCTCACGGATTTTTTCTTGTGGAGAGGACTTAAGCGATACTTTAGTCAGAATTTGGAGGGCCATGAGGTCTATAAGGGATTCATAGGCATTGAGCTTGTCTTCACCTTGTGCGAGGAGGAGCCCTCTTGAAAGATCGACCTCGTAATAGGGGAGGGATAAGACCTCTTGCTCAGATGAGGCATAATGTCCTTTTAATTTCCGGTTGGGTAGGTGTTTGGCAAGGTTTTCGATGGCCTGGAGGTCTTCTGATTTTAGCGAAAGGGTTTCGACTCCTTCTGCCTTGGTGACAAGTGTGACGATAGAAGCAATGGAATCCTGGGGAATATAGGTAAGCGGTTCATGAGAGGCAGTACCGGATAAAAGTTTCCAGGCATCTTCAAGCGCCTTTTTACCTTCAGGTGAATCAGGAAATAACTGGTAGAAGGCAAGGTGTGCAGATATGGAAGTAGGCTGGATGCTTTTATAGAGCACGTTAATTTTTTCAGGGGTGAATGAAACGAAGACAAAACAGGCCAGTAAAAGAAAAAATTGTTTCACGGAATAAGTCCCTTGAGGGCCTTGGATAATTTCGGGTGGGCGGCCATCTCTTCAATGGTACATTTATACCGGAAAGTCCAATTGAAAGGGGAGACAATTCCGGGAAAGTTGATCCTTTCTTCGCGTGGTTTTTCCCAAGTGAGCTCAGGATAAAGGGCTAAATATTCCTGAAGGAGATTGATGTGAAAAAGGCTTCTTGTTTGATGGCTGATCTTCAGAAGCTCATAGAACTCTTTTTCTCCAAGCTTCTCTTGGTATTCAAGTCCTTGGCATTCTGCAAAGGCTTTTGCTTCAAGGGGATTTGACTCCCACCATACTCTAAAGGATTCAGAGTCGTGCGTGGAGAGGGTAGTCAGACTATCCGGGGGATATTCAGCAAAAGGAATAAAGGAATTTTCAAGTTCCCAATGCCGTTCCCAGAAGATCACTTTTGTGCCGCAAATGCCAAGTTCATGCATGACTTGTCTTGTCTCTTCAGGATCTACTCCAAGGTCTTCACCGATTGGCAGCATGGGAAAGTTTTCACACATGAACTTTAATAGGGTTTCACCTTGAGGGCGCCATAGCTTGCGGTCTTTTGGAATGAAATGCCCTTCACGTCCGCTTTTGCCTTTAGGGACAGCCCATATTCTGAAAAGGCCGATGATATGATCGATCCGGTAAATGTGGTAAAGTTTGGATGCAAATTGCAACCGTTCCTTCCAAAAGTGGAAGTTTTCAGCTTCGAGGGCTTGAAAATTATACAAGGGAAATCCCCAGACTTGTCCATCCTGGCTATAGTGATCAGGAGGGGCTCCGGCGTAAAAGTCCATGTCGAATATAGCGGGGTTTGTCCAGACATCTACACTGTCCGGACTGACTAAAATGGGAAGGTCTCCCATCAGGAACATATTGCGCTCTGTTGCGTAAACTTTGACGGACTCTAATTGAGAAAATGCAAGATACTGAACGATCTTAGCCGCTTCAATATCAGGTTCTAGCCCATGCAGGTCAGGCGTTTTTGGCCAAAGATGAGAATTTTCCCCTTTGTAGCGCATTTTTAAGGCCTTGAAGATTGCATAAGGTTCAAGCCACGTATTGCTTTCTATAAAAAAGAGATAATTGGGGTCCTTATTGAGTTCAGGGCTCTTTTTTAGAGCGTACGAGTAGAGGATTTCCTCTTTTGCCTTCTTTACTTCAGCATAGTGAACCCTTTCTGTTGTATTAAAGTGTTTAAGGGCTTTGATCCTGGCGCTGAGGTCATTGTCTTTTTCAATTTCTGGCAACGCCTCAAGAGAGATGTAGATTGGATTTAAAGCATTGGATGAAATGGCATTATAGGGGCTTGGATCATCTCCAAGATCATTTAAAGGCAAAAGCTGGATCACATCAAAGCCAAGAGGGTGCAGCCAGTCGATCAAAAGCTTAAGATCGAGGAATTCACCAATGCCAGAGCTGTTTTCCGAGCGTAGAGAAAACAGAGGAGTGTTGATCCCATGGTGTTTTTTGATCCCAACAGACTTCCATTGAGGTGCGCATAGAGTATTTAAAAGAAATTTTGCAACCATGCTTCCCTATATATCCGAAACCCACCGAAAATAAAATCTTTTTTAAACTTGTTCCTTCTACCGATCTTTCTAATTAACACATCTCAAGATAAAGAAAAAATGAACAGGATAGGCAAGATCGCCTGCGGCGGCAAGATAGGCAGGATAAACCTGAAGAAAGTCCCTTTCTTCAGGTCATCATTATTCTTGTGCAGAGCACAAAAGAATCCTCAAGTTTGGTGGAACAAATCAAACGCTCGTTCGCAGCTTTCAGCGCTCACTAAAGACGCAAAGGCGCAATGCCTTCGGTTGTAAGAGCTTCTAATTGCAAAGAAGAAAGGAACTTTCTTCTTTGCAAGCAGTTTTTGCGCTCTTCCAGAGCGCAAAAGCCTAACTTGATACTTCTAGATGTGATGGTTGCCGAAGGCTTCGCGTCTTTGCGCCTTTAGTGTACGCTGCAGGCGGACACGAGCGTTTAAATACTCGCTAAAGTGTACAAGCCGCCAAATTAACGATGCTTTCACTTATTAGAGGAAGATCATGAGACGGGGAGGGATTTGGGTGGCACGGTGGGCGGTGACTGCGATGTCGATGCCTAGAATGAAGATTCCGCATCCTAAAAGTTCGCCAAGGCCGCGCAAGAAGTGCATCGTTTTATTGGCATCGTCAGCGCAAAGCGCTTCGATCATTCGAATAGCCCCAACTATGGGGCAAATAATACCAAGCAATTTGAAAAAATTGGCACTCCAATAAGCGACTTTGCCTAAGGTTTTGTTCATATTAATTCTGCCGAGCATTGCACGTGAGAGGCCAGCATGGCACCTGTCCCACTCAAAACCGAATGCAGGGGCAGAATTAAGATGAATCATACTGTTCTTAGACGATCACAAGTCCATGGCCGGAGTTTAGGCTAGCTCGATAAATTGTAACTGCTATATCGGCACCTAAAAGAAAAAAGCCACATCCTAAAAGTTCGCCAATTCCACGCAGGACGTGCATGGTTTTGTTCGCGTCGTCATTGCAGAGTGCATGGATTATGCGACCAGCTCCAACCAAGGGACAAAAAATACCGAGAACTTTAAAAAAATTGGCACTCCAGTAAGCGATTTTAGAATCGTTATTACCGACATTAATTTTGCCTTGCATTGTGCGTGCTACGCTAGCGTTGCATCGTTCCGATTCATATCCGAATGCGGGGATTGATTTTAATTGAATCATATTATTATTACTCCAGTTAAGTGTATTAAATTACGTACTGAGGTTTAAGGGCTTCGTATTCGCGGTAGACTGTCACAGCAACGTCGATCGCGATCATGAATAGGCCGGCACCAAGCAATTCTGCAAGACCACGAAGGACTTCTTTTCCGAGTTGTTCGTCATTTTGTGCAACTGCATAGATTATGCGCGCAACACCAACGACCGGAACAAATGCTCCGAGGACTTTGAAGAAGTTGGCGGCCCAGTAAGAAACTTTTGCTATATTTTCAAGTTCGGCATCACTTTTTTGAGCATATGCAGGCATTTGACGTAGATCGATCATGCGCCTTTCTTTGGCGTTGCAAGTTTCGTATTCATATCCAAATACCGGGCGAGAATTTAGTCTGATCATCTTGACTCCTAAAGTTTTGTTTTGACGAATGGTATCATATTATTATTAAGATTAATTAAAGAACGACTTGTGCATTGTATTCATCTAAAGAAATTGCAACAGCACGTCCAACAGTGATGGCAATGTCCAGGCCTAGGGCGACACAGCCAAGCCCAGCCAGTTCCATGATTCCGCGAATGACAGCAAGAATCTGCACCCCTTCATCACTTAAAAACACAGCATCAAAGATTCTGCCGACCCCGACGAGGGGAACAAAAGCACCGAGAATTTTAAAAATATTAGTGGCTATATAGGACACTTCTTCTGCTTGATCTGCTACAGAGAGTGCGCGATGCTTTTGGTGATGGCAACGGCGTGCTTCATTGGCGTTGCATTTTTCCCATTCAAAACCAAATACAGGGACTGAGGCTAGATCGACTGGCATGTTAGCTCCTTTTTTGCAAGAACCTAACAGGAGTGTTTTTTATTTAAAAGGGTTACTATTAAAACTTCGATGAAAATCAACACAGAGGCACAGAGACGCAGAGACACAGAGCAAAGTGCCCCTCTCAGTGTCTCTGCGTCTCTGTCTCGACTTTAGCATTTTTTGGCATAAAAAAAGGCAAATTAGTATCTTAAATCGT
>CAZOAX010000060.1:0-9261 GCA_964577735.1 uncultured bacterium | reverse complement strand
TCAAGATAATGGTCGGAATGATCGGCTGAGGAAAGAAGGAAGCTGCAAAAATGATAAGTGGCAAGCTGAAGAGAAAGGCTAATATCCCATTGATCTTCATATCCTTCCTAAAAAGCTCAGATAACCGGGGTGTGATGCTTTGCTCGCCTTTCTGAATCGGCAAGAAAGAAACCAGAAGCGCTGCAGCCCCGAACGAGAGCAAAACAGCGGATATTGCAACAGATATAGTGAATAAAGAGCCGATGCTCTTGTCTCCTGCGAAAAAATAAATATAGATACTGAGAAAAATGGAGATCAATGTAGCGATCATAAAATACCTTTTAGCTCTTTTACTTGATCCTATCAGATTAGATGCATTAGGATCAAAATTATGGATTTCCTCAAGGCTCATAATAAATTTATTGCTGAATTACAGGACGCTATCAGGAAGAACCATGCTCTTCCGCCCTCAGCTGATTCCTCTTCATCGCACACCATGCGCAAAAAAAACTATGGTTCTTTGATCCGTTCTTACAATCTTAAAAAATTAAAAAATATTCTTACGTTTAATGAGAAAGAAAAATTCATTGTCGTAGAACCCGGCATGACCATGGAAGAACTGGTCGATCACACCCTGCCACATGGCCTCATCCCTCCTGTCGTCCCTGAGTTTAAAGGGATTACGGTCGGTGGCGCGGTCAATGGGGCTGCCCTTGAAAGCAGTTCCCATATTTTTGGACAATTTAATGACATCTGTCTTTCCTATGAAGTTCTTCTGGCTAATGGAGAGATTGTTACAGCAAGCGAGCATGAGAATTCCGAACTATTCTATGCTTTTTCAGGCTCATATGGAACCCTTGGCTGTCTGTTAAGCGTGAAAATCCGGTTGATCGAGGCAAAACCCTGGATTAAACTCTCCTATAGGAAATTTTCAAACGCTTCAGCTGCTTTGGATTTTTTAGAAGAGCTGCATCAAACAGAAAAACCGGCTGTGATGGAAGCGATCGTCTACCCTGAAAAGACCATGGTGATCTATGGCTCAAATGTTTCTTCAGATGATTCACTTCCTAAAATTTCGTTCTCTAAATTTTACGCCCCCTGGTTCTATGCGCATATAGACCAGGAACCAAAAACTGATGAAATAATCCCTACGCGCGATTATATCTTCCGTCATGATAGAGGGGCATTCTGGATGGGAGGATATGGCTTTCATCCAGCTATGATCCTGCGCTATTTGAGCCATAAAGCATTGAACCTTATAGGAATAAAAGAAACAGCACAATTTCTTCAGCCCCAATTCTGCCTGCCTAAGAACCCCTCTTCCCTATCCCGATTCCTATTTGGAGGCCTGACAGGAAGTGGAACCCTTTATAAAAGCCTTCACGGCAATAGTGAAAAATGGTTTGAAGAGCATTTCGTCATTCAGGACTTCTATCTTCCCAAAGAAGGCTCTAAACGCTTTATCCAACATATTTCAGACCTTTATAAAATTTCGCCTTTATGGATTTGCCCGATTAAAGGAACTTCCCAAGATCAACTTTTTTCTCCGCACATGCTTTCCAGTGACACACTTCTTTACGATATTGGCGTTTACGGTATTCCTTTCAATCATTTTGCCAAAGAAGTCGTTCAAGACCTTGAACAGCTCACTTATGCACTCAAGGGGCGTAAAATGTTCTACTGCTCAAGCTTTCTAACTGCAGATCAATTTTGGAAACTTTATCAAAGCCAGGAACCTGCCTATCGTGAAATCCGAAAAAAATATAAAGCAGAAACTATTCCTGATATCACTCAAAAGGTGCTCCATTGAATAAACCAAACAAGACATCCAGTTCCACTTACTACTGTCCGATGCATACGAATATCACATCTGAGAGCACAGGTGACTGCCCCATTTGCGGTATTTCCCTGGAACCTCTTCAATATAATAAGCCTCTAGTCAATGAAGAAAGCTCAGGGTTACGTTTAAGAGCGCTCCTGGCGTGCTTTTTTACCTTTCCGGCAGTTATTTTACATCTGTTCCCGTGGAAAATGGAAAACGCCCTTTCTTTTCCGGGTTTATTCGCCCTTAATTTTTTGATCGCGACAGTCGTTGTTTTTATTATTGGCTGGCCCATCCTTGTGAAAGGCATTCAATCGCTTATCACAAGACGCCTAAACATGTTTTCCTTGGTTGCTCCAGCCATTTTAATCGCTTATTTCTATAGTACGTTTGAATTTCTGACCGACTACTTCTCTTTCACCTCTTCACCAGAATCGCTGTACACAGATACTTTTTTTGAACCAAGCGCTGTCATCACAACGCTTGTTTTGCTCGGTCAACTCATTGAAGCACGTACATTAAAAAAAACAGCACTCCGAATCGAAAGCTTGGCTGAACTTGCCCCCTATGCGGCCAATTTACTGCTCCCGAATGGAGATGTCAGAAAAATTACAACTGAAGACATCAAAAGAGGGGATTTGATCCGTGTCGGCCCGGGGGAAAAGATCCCTGTAGACGGAGACATTAAGGAAGGTCAGTCATGGGTCAATGAAGCAAAGATCACAGGTGAAGCTCTACCTGTGTTTATGCGTCCTGAATCCCGTGTCATCGCGGGAACATTGAATGGAAATAGTGCTTTTACTATGACTGCAAAAAAAGTGCAGGGCGAGACTGTTCTTGCCGGCATCATTCAACTTCTTGCTACTGCACGTCTTTCTAAAACACAGCTTCAACTATACTCAGAACGGATCAGCACCTATTTCATTCCAATTGTTCTACTTATTGCATTACTGACGGCCCTCTTGTGGACTTTCTTCGGCCCAGGGCTATCTGCCGGGATCATGCATGCGATTTCAGTCTTGATCATTGCAAGCCCCTCTGCATTCTTGCTTGCAGCTCCTCTTTCTTTTGTTGTGGGAATGGGGCTCGGATCAAGCCGAGGTATTTTAGTGAAAGAGGCGACCGCCCTTGAAACAATGGAAAAAGCGACAACACTGATCATCGATAAAACAGGCACCTTGACAGAAGGCAAACCGATGCTCACTAAAATATTTGCACGCTTTCCCTTTTCTGAAAATGAAGTCCTGAAATTTGCATCCAGCATTGAAACCTTCTCTGACCACCCTGTCGCCCAATCGATTGTAGTAGGGAGCAGGCTTAAACAAATCCCTCTTTTGCATGCGACGAATTTTCAAAATATAGAAGGAAAAGGCGTCATTGCAGATGTGGAGGGATCGCGGGTCGCGGTAGGCAACTCCCAACTACTTGCAGATCTTTCCATCGATTCAAGTGCGCTTAACGCTCAAGCTATCCAATGGCAAAAAGAAGGCTTAACTGTTTCATACGTAGCCCTTGAATCCCGCACCATTGGTCTGATTGCAGTTGCTGACCCCATCAAGTTTTCAGCAGAAAGAGCCATCCAACAACTTAAGAGAGAAAACATCAAAATCGTCATGGCAACTGGTGAAGCTAAGGAAGCTGCCTCTGCTGTTGCAAAACGGCTCAATATTGATGAAATTCATGCAGATTGCCTCCCTCAAGATAAAATGGCGATTGTTCAAAGCCTTCAAAACAAAGGTGAGATCGTTGCCATGGCAGGTGACGGGCTCAATGATGCAACAGCCATGGATCAAGCAGATGTCGGAGTTGCCCTTAGCTTTGGAACCGACACCGGCATCACCCTGATGAAGGGAGATCTTTGCGGAGTTGTACGTGCGCGGATCCTAGGCAAATTAACCGTAAAAACGGCGAAAGAAAACCTCTTTCTTGCCATCCTTTACAATGCAGTCGCCATCCCCTTTGCAGCTGGCCTTTTTCACTTCTTCTTCCCCTTAAACCTCACCCCCGTTGTTGCCTGCATCGCCATGACCCTAAGCTCCCTCGCAATAATCGCCAACTCACTACGCCTCAACGACCACATCCTCTACGACTAATTTAATGGGGCTATTCTGGCTTTGCCGATCGTGCACAGCCGTGCACTAATGCATGCTCGGCCCGAGGAAGTATTAGGGCATACACCGATGGGCCGAGCACGCATTAATGGCCGTCGATAGACGAACATGATCTGATAAGCTAGAAAAGCCCCTTATCGACTAGTCAACTAGTCGGATGGAGTTTTGTGGGACGTAGCCCATTGTGCCGTCTTGCGTTCTGACCTTGATCCAGGAGCCGTTTTTGTCGACGTCCAGGACGATCACGATAATGCCCTCCGGGAGCGGAGTTTGAATGGCATTTTGTGCGTTTGTGTCAGGCTCCTGAAAGAGTTTTTCAGAATGGACCATGACGGCAAGGATGGGACTGCGGAATAGCTGGACAATGTCATAAAGAAGGAATGCAAAAAGAAAAGCACTTGCTGCAAGAGCAAGTTTCTTCAGTTGATTTTTCTTAAGGAGGATCCAGGCGGAGAGAGCCAGGCACATACAGCCAAAAATGATAGCGATGGTGAGGGCCGAAGGGCCAAAGGCTTCTGGAGGAGGAACAGTTGCAGGAAGATTCCCCGCTTTGATCACCTCTTGGATCCGTGTGCGGATTGCTTCATTTTCCGGCTCATCTTTCAAGGCTTTCAGATCGAAGTAAAGTGCCAAGGGATATTGACCAAGTTGAGCGAGGCTGTCGCCCATGAGCACGTCATATTCGGTGGTATCTTCCGGATTGGAAAGGAGCTTTTCGACAGCACTATTAAAAGCTTTGTTACGTAAAAATGTGTCTTTTTCAGCCAGGCCCTGATTGTATAGATCTAATGCTTCTTGATAAGTCTTGCTCATGAATGGAAGATCCCTTGCATTTGTTGGATTATTTCTTTGATATCAAGAGTGGGTTTTTTAGAGAATCGTTCATTTTCAATTTGAACAAGCAGGTTTTTTAAAGGACTTTCCGGAATTTTTTCTAAAGGATCTGAAATTGAAGTAATTTGCTTGTCTTCGAACATTTTTTGCCTGATCGCTTTAATAGCAATAGGATAGAAAGCTTCCGGATGTGATTCCTGGGCTTTAGCCTCCTGAAATAGGGCATCACTGACTATGGGAGCAGCAGCTGTAACCGCTTCTTCTTTTTTAGCTTGAGAGTAAAAGGATTGCAAGACCAGAAGACCAAGGCCGAGTACAACAAGAAGTCCAAGAGGGATGGCATAACTTGATCCACTTGAAAATGGAGCAAACTGTGTCGTTTCATTAGATACTGCCGGTTCCTGCCCTCTTGAAATTTGAGGCTTGTCTACAGCTGTCACAGTAAGCGGGATTTCTTGACTTGTTCTTTTTTCATATGTTTTTGCAACAGGATTAAAGAAGGAAAATTCAATCGGAGGAATAGCTGTTGTGTCCGCATTCTCCACTAAAAGTTCGATCAGAAAAGTTTTAGTATCCCCCTGGACTCTTGTCACTGGTGGAAGATCGCTAGGCTTAAAAAAACCACTAAAGCCAGGCTGACAACATAGATCCGGAGACCGTAGCTGCTCTAATTCTCCATGTCCTGTCACAGTCAACTGCAGCTGGATCTTATCCCCCACTTGAACTTGGTTTGGACCCATGAGTTTTGCTTGAAATTCAAAATTACCCATTGCGCCCTGAAAAGAGGCCGGCTTACCTTTTTCTGGAAAGGGAAGCACTTTAACTTCAAAAGAGGGCAAATTTGAGCTTAAAGGAGCCTTGTCGTATAGCTTTTGTCCTTTAGGATCAAGCTTATAAGCATATCCTACGATTTGTGACCCAGGAAACGTAAAGGTCCCAGGTTGATCAGATTCTACTTTCTGGACTACTTGAGTGACCGATAATCCTTTTTCAACACCACTATCGATCTGCTTATCTCCGATTTTTTTAAAACCGGTTGCTTCCAATAGAGGGAGCTTTTCTTCGGAAAGATCCACGCTCGTATTATACAGATAACGGTAACCTAAAAAAAAACGCTGCCCTGGATAAAGAGGGTTTGTCCCTGTGAATATCGGCTCAAGAGTAAGCGAAGGCGGACCTGCTACCATGGACGACATCGCAGGTTGTGGCACCTGAGGTGGAGTGCTTTGAGCAGGGCTTGCAGCATTGGGAGTCGCATTAGGGGCTTTACCTTTCACTTCAAATCCAGATGGGATCGATGAATAGACCTTGTCTTTGATTTTTACACCGATGGTCGGCAGTATTTGCAAGCCTTGCGGCATACCAGGCATTTCAAGTGTATAGATCGAAATCTCAAGCGGAGAACTGACCGACATTTTCACCGATTTGACAAAGACCGGATTGATTTTTTTGTTGTTTGCCGTAAAACTTGAAGGATCAATTTTATCTCCTGAATCATGTGTCACAGAGATTGTCACTTCAAACGGTGTATTGGCATAAATGGAATCCCACTGGACTTCAACATCGACATTGTTTGTCACGATCCCGAATAATCCAAATGGGATCATCAGTAGCATGAATAAGTGCATTACCATGGCATTCCCTCTCCTATTGGTTGCATTTTTGCTTTATCTTTTTGCTTATCAAGAGTTTGCATTTCCTGCAGCTCTCGTAAATCCTCATCTTCCTGTTTTTGAGGTTGTTGACTTTCAGAAGTGTCCGTATTTAACTTATTTAACGCCTCAAGCCATTTATCATAAGTATAAAATAGCTGTTCTTCAAACGGCGGTGCATCAAGTGCCCTTAATCCATCTGTAAAGGGAGGAATCACCTCTGCCCATGGGGCACACTGACAAACCCCTTTAGAAAATTGTTTTTTCTGCCAGTTCAAAATAAAAGGATAAAAGCTTTTTCCATCATTTAGCAGAGCTGACTCTTGCCCTTTTAATTCACTTGCAAGCGGAATCTCATCAATCAATGACTCTAAAAGCATTGCAGGGGTTGTCGCTAGCTCTCGTTTCTTTTGCTCAAGCAAAAAAGCCGTTTGACTCAAAGACGTCTGAATTTCTGTTAATTTTTTTAATGTCTCCAAAGAAGATTCTGAAAGCTTAGGGAGCAATGAGGCTAAGCGGAAAATACGTACTTGCCGTGAAACTTCTCTATACGGGTTTTCCTTCGTTTCATCCTCAGGTAACTGATCCAATCGTGCTTTAATTTTTTCTTCTAAATCTCTTAAAAGAGACTCCGGACAGTCTGTATCACATTTTTCATGTTCCACAAGACTCAAAATAAATAAGGCATCCGTTAAATTTTCCCGGACGTTGTCCGGTTTAAACCAAAGGATCAAAAGCTGATTGTAAAGTAGCCTTAAGCGAAATAATGGATAGGAATAAGCTTCTTTGGAAACGGCAAAAAAAGCTCTGTCTGCCTCTTCCCATTCTTTCTCTTCCATCAAGCTTGTTCCCATATTGTATAAGAGCTTGTTCCTCAACCACTCCGGAGGCAGATGTTTTAGTTCTCCTTCATACCAGGCAGCGCTTTCAGCGTATTGACCGGAATCGAAAAGAGTCTTGCCTACATCAACAGCGTTTGCATGAAAGGCAAAAACAAGCAGCAACAAAACCCGTTTTGCAGAAGGAAGCAAGAAATACAAAGACAAGAACAAAAGGGCAAGTCCAAGAGGGATTTGAAAGTAATAGTGATAGGATCCACTGGCATCTGAAGAGTCACTTGCACTCATTGTATTGCGTGGTCGTTCAAGAGACTGATTGATCCTGGAAGCAAGATCTATTGGTGACTGATCTTGAGCTGAAAAATACCTGCCACCTGTTTTTTGACTTAATTCAAGTAAAAGGGCTTCATCCAATTTTGATACGACCTTTTGTCCATTTTGAAGCACATCCGGCACTTCCCCTCCCGCTATTGTCCCCACACCAACAGTAAAAATGGGTGTATTCAATCTTATAGCTGCATCCAGGATGGCCTGACTTGCCGTTTTTCCCGTATCTTCTCCGTCAGAAAAAAGTACAATTGCTTTTGCACTTTTTGGGTAATTCTCATCGATATGCGTTTTTAGCTGTTGAAACACTTTGGTAAAATTCGTACCGAAGTTGTTCTCTTCATTGAATTGGATCTCTCTTAACATGAGCCTTGCAAATGTTCGATCCAGAGTCATCGGGACGATAGGAACAAGCTTGCTAGTAAATGCAAAAATAGCAACAGGATCGCTTCTAAGCTTGGAGATAAGCTTGTCTGCGACTTCTTCTGCAACTGACCACCTTGTCTTCTGATTGCGCATATCTTTCACTGCCATCGATGTGGACACATCCATTAAAAAGATCAAATCAATGGAAGGAGGCCTTTTAACTTGCGCATCAGATGTAGCCTGATAATATTCATTCCCAAGCGGGCCCATCAATGCAAGGACCGCAAACGACCATCCTAAACCAAAACAAAGAAGCTTTAAGCCCGTCAATAAGGTGTCGCGCGGAATCAGTACTTTTGACTGAAGTTTGTCATCTACCAACTTATCTGCATTCTGCTGCCTTTTCCAAAATGAATAAATGAAGAGCAAGATTAGCGGAAGAAGCCAAAGCAGATGCCAAGCATTATAAAAGTAGGAAAAATGAAAGTCTCTTGGGATCATAAGGCCTTCCTCCACAGTGTCTGAGACGTGACTATGTGGGCTCCAAGAAGGAGAAGGCCTAAAAGTACAAAATAGGGATAAAATGAGATCCTGGATGTCTTAAGACTTGATCCGGCAGCATAGATCTGGCTCTTTTCCTTCTCAGGTATTTTAAGCAATATCTGTTGCAGTTCATCTAAATGATGCGCAAAAATAAGTTCTCCACCGGTTGCCTGTGTTACCCGTTCCATTTCGCGTCTATTGGGTGCAAATTGCGCCGACATCAGGGCAGGGTCAATATTGACGATGTAGACCTTGATCCCTTTTTCTTTTGCGTAAGCTGCCGCCTCTTCAAGTTCCATCGAACGGAGTCGATTGCCTTTATCGAGGTTACTGGGATCCTGCAGTCCATCTGTAATCACGATCATAAAAGCGCTCATGATTTTGTAAGGAGATTCAGCATCTTCAAAAGCCTTGCTTGCGGCGATCAAATGGGCTGTTTTATAGATCGCATATCCCATTGAAGTGCCATCCTGATCAGGATTTTTGACAACTTCAAGCTTATCGATCTTCTTGTTCAGGAGTTTATGATCGAGCGTCAAAGGTGCAATCACCTCTGTTGCCCTTGCAAAGGTGGTCACGCCGATCAAATCCCGAGGAAATTTCTGGATCAACCTTGTGGCAGCTTCCTGCAACTTGCTAAATCTGGTTGAATTTCGATCGATCACAGTGACCATGGAACCTGAACGATCCAGCACTAGATAAAAAGCAAGCCCTTGATGAGGTGGGAGGTCGCTATCTGTTTCTTCTGTTAAAAGATGAGGATCTAAAAAAGCGATCCCTAAAGCAGT
>CAZOAX010000059.1:0-9440 GCA_964577735.1 uncultured bacterium | reverse complement strand
TTGCTGCCTCCTTTCGTCTTTCCCCAATATTCTTTAATTTCCCAAACAACAAAGGGATTGACAAGGCAAGGTATTGCTCCATCAAGATTTCTTGCAGTGACATATAAATCTCTATCTTTAAACCATACGCATCGGTGCTGCGGATCAATATCAATACTAAAACCAAATTTTGCAGCAATTTTTGAACTAATTTCTGTAACAGCAGCCACAAGTGATTTGGAAGATTGATGATGATCTAAACTTTTTGTAGCTGTTTTGACCGCTGTTACACCAAGTTGTTGACAAAAACAAAGAGCTTCTTGTTCTGTTCTGAGGAGATTTTTAAACGTTTCGTATTGGTTTTCAGAAAAAACGAGGTATTTAAAAAATAAATCGATAGTATCTTGTTTTAGTGGTACCGAGCCATGAATTTCAAGTTTTTTAGAACTTTTTTCCTTAACAAGTACAGCTAAGGATGATTTCTCTCTAAGATGAGTAAGCCAAAATTCTCTAAGTTTTTTTTCATTTTTCCCAATTGAGCGAAAATATCGTACCACATCCCATAATTCATGCTGCCAACCTATTTTTTGGTAGCTAAATGCATCCTTTTCATTACTTTGTGAAGGTTGTTTTTTCACTCAGGCTTTACCTTATAATTTGTTATGAGAAGTTCAGTTACGGTTCTATTTTGAGAGTTCAAATTAATTTCTCTTCTCGCTGAAATTTCGTATAAATTAAATCCAGAAAACAAGTTCTTCACAAATTCAGTACTGCTATTACTAATAGCCCATTTAACTCCCTTACTGTCTAATTCGCGGCATAGTGCAGCCAATCTGAAATGATCTTTTTCTCTGAATTGTTTAGCAGTATATCTATTGAAATCTGAATAGCCTCCAAGTTTATAATAAGGAGGATCGAAATAAACAAAATCATTTTGCTTAATTCCGTATAGGCCAAATTCAAAATCACAACATTTGAGCTCAGCGTCCTCTAGTGCTTTTGAAACAGCTTTTAGATTGTTAGGGTCATAATATCTTCTATTATAGGCACCGTAAGGCACATTGAAACCGCCATTGCTGTTAACGCGAAATAAACCTCTAAAACATGTCTTATTAAGATATATAAATTGACTCGCTCTCTCAAACAGATTAAGACCCCAAGGATCAATAGATCGGATTCTGAGAAACTCTTGTTCCGTATTAGTCATTTTATTCAAACAATCTGCAACATGCTCCCAGTCTTCTTTTAGCGCTGTGTAAACATCTATTAACCATCCATTTTCATCGGATAAGCAAGCATTAAGTGGATGCAAATTAAAAAAGACGCTCCCGCCACCTAAAAAAGGTTCATAATAATTTTCAAAAGTTTTTGGAAAAAATTCTATTAGCGTTGAGGCTAATGATTGTTTTCCTCCTGCCCACTTGATAAACGGTTTAGCTGAAGAATTGATCGTTAGCTCTGGAAACATGTCGAGTTCAACACCCATAATCAATCCTATTTAGGAGTTTTGCTATTTTTAGAATATTCTTTGATCAGCGATTTCTTTTTTTGAATATCAACCATAAGCTTTCGAAGCTTCTGAAGTGCCAGTGGAGAAGGCTTTGTTTTAAGGTTTTCCCATCTATTCACTGTTGGGAATGTTACCCCAAGTCTTAATGCAAACTGTTCTTGAGTCAACCCTAATGCTTGACGAACTTTTTTGATTTTGTGAGCAAGTTCTTCATCAGAATCACTAAAAGCGTTATACAACGACACAGATTACACCTAAAACATTCATTATGTAAGATGATATATCGTATGTTATATTTCTACGAAAGGAATTATTCTTTTGCGAGCGCAAAAAACAAAAACTGGAAGGTAACGCTAGATTTTTTTTGCGAAGGCTAACTCCCAATAGAATTTCCCCAAAGGGGATAGCTCACACGATTTATTTTTCAGACATGCCCAATATAAGTCAGGTTCGGGTTCGTGATTCACTTTAATTAGACCAACTATTTGTAATTTTTTTAGAATTTGAAACTTCTTCACATTTTCAGGATTAGATGATGAGTCAGTGTGTTCATGCGACCGATCTAAGTGATACCGCTCATTTTTGCTAGAGAAGAGGCATGGGAGTTGTCTAAGAACTTCCAAATTAAGTTTAGGTAAAGTTTTTCGGATAGGTGTAGAACGCGAAACGTAGGATTTAAAAAGTGGGCGCTGATCCCAAGCCCCAAAGCTTTGCTCAACGTGAGAATAGATGCCCGCTGGCGTTATGGTTCCTTGTATGTCGGCAGCTCCCCCTGAAAGCGCATCACATACAAGCGAAGTAAAAATTCCAGAGCCGTTAATTTCTAGGGAAGCTTCATCATTACGACAAGCGGCAAGAATAGAAACTCCTTCTTTTATCGAAGAAATTCCGTTTGAAGGTAGTGGAGGAATCGAGCCTAAACTTCCGCTGTGACAGCAATCCAGCATTATTACAATTTCTTTGATAGATGATTGATTAATTAGGGCCAAAAGATCTTGCATTGAATAGCCCTCTGTATACTGTTCGGCCTCATAAGTGCAGAGGTATCCACCTAAATTTGTCGCAGTTCCGTGACCTGAAAAATAAAAGAATGCCATATCAGCAGGCCTACTAAGTAACTCTTGAAGCAATGCCCCTAATTTTTTTCGAGTCATGTTATCATTTTCCGAAGTAATTACTTTAACATCGAAATTTGGTGAGCCATCGTCATGTGTTCGCATTAACTCTGCAATTTGATTAGCATCATTTATACACCCTCCAAGACTTGAAACATTTTCATAATGATTTATTCCAACTATCAAAGCACGTTTCATATGTTTTTTCCTTCTTTGGAGACTTGGAGAATCGCCCTTGCGATATGTTCCCAATTCCATAAGATGACACGGCTTCTAGCTAAGCCTAAAGGCAGGGCAGTCTGTGCATGTGCGCCATCAATATAAACTCCAAAAATAGGAACATTATGCAGATGAGCCATAGCGATCTCTTTTTGTACACCTACGGCAGTGGCAGTATATTTACCAACAAGGACTAATAAAGCATTACAAAGAGAAATTTTATCAGAAATTTTTCTTTCCCATTGATTTTGAGGTAATTATGCTTTTGATGACCAATCGGAGATGTTGAAAGGTACTTTGCTATTTCTTGCCTGACCTGCAAATAGAATTTTATGAGAAAAGTTATTGTCATAATCAAAGCTAATGAAAATTCTTGAAGGACTGCTCGTCATGATTGTACTCTTTGATTCTTTAAGGATGTTTCCGCCACACGCCTCCAAATACACAAAGGGCATCCTCAATGAGGATGCCCTTAAGTGACTTAGTGAGAAGAATCTGAGTGAGAGGATTTGAACCTCCGACCCCTTGCCCCCCAGGCAAGTGCGCTAGCCAAGCTGCGCTACACCCAGATAAAGATTAGACGGCTGCGATGCCTTCGAATTGCATTTCGGATTTTTTGAATTCTTTAACGGCAATGACGGCGCAGGCTTCAATGATTTGTTCGAAAGGATGAGAGGCATCAAGCTCGGTTGCGGCAAGGTCTACTGAGATAGAACCGGAAAATTGAGCGCCGCCTTTAACACCTTTATAGCGAAAATTAGCAAACATCCCTTCTTTTTTCTTTGAAATGTTGATGAATCGGATGATTTGGTTGTCTGCAATATTCTTCATGTGATCTCCCCTTTAATTAGCGGATAATGTACCCGATCATTTCCTTTTAGTCAATGCTCGGCTAGAATGAAGGGATGCCGAACTATTCCTATGCACTAAAAATTATAAACCACTTGGTAGCTCATGGCCACATTGCGTATTTCGCAGGTGGATGGGTACGAGACCTGGTGATGGATCATCCTTCAGAGGATATCGATATTGCCACAAGCGCAAAGCCTGAAGAAATTGTGGACCTATTTCCAAATACGATCCTTGTCGGGATTCAATTTGGAGTGGTCGTAGTTCTGATCGAGGGACATCCGTTTGAAGTTGCCACTTTTCGGAAGGATCTTGAATACAAAGACGGAAGAAAGCCTGAGCAGATCGAACATGCAACGCCAAAGGTGGATGCATTGCGACGCGATTTTACTATCAATGGGATGTTTTATGATCCTATCGAAGAGAAAATTCACGATTATGTAGATGGCGTTGAAGATATCAAACGGGGGATCCTCCGTGCGATCGGCAATCCTTATGACCGTTTTTTTGAAGACCGCTTACGCATGGTGCGCGCGTTAAGATTTGCAGCGAGATTTAATTTTCATCTGGATCTGGACACAGAAAAAGCTATCGAGCAGTATGCCCCGGATCTATTTCCTTCTGTTGCCATGGAGCGGATCTGGCAAGAGTTCTGCAAGATGAGCGATTACTCAAACTTTGATCGGGCCTTGATCGGCATGCATCGGTTAAAATTACTTCCCATTATTTTTCCGGATCTTGAACACCTTCCTTTGCATCAGCTGGAAAAGCAATTGGCTCCATTAAAGCACTACCCTAAAAATGCACCAAAGGCCGTGTTTTTAACTGAATTATTTCCAGAAGCCTCCGAAGGTAAACTTTTATCTTTAGGAAAATATTTAAAGGCCTCCAATAAAGATTTGGAATTTCTTTCTTTTTATAAAAAAAATTTCCCTTTTGACATTCGTCTGACCAGGTATGAAAGTGCCAAATTTTACGCGCATAAAGACTCTGAAATGAGTTTGGCTGTGTATGCATCAAGACTGGAAGATCCGGAAGAGTTTTTGAAAGCCCATGAAGAAAAGCGAAAAGACCTGAAACTGCATATTATTCGGATGCAAAACCAAACGCCTGTTTTAAGCTCACAGGACTTAATGAATGCCGGCATAAAGCCCGGCATTACAATGGGCAGAATGCTCAAAGAAGGCGAAAAGATGGCAGTTGAAATGGATCTGCATACACTGGACGCTGTATTAAAATATTTAAGGAATTTACCTCATGCACCGGATTGAATCCCGCGATAATCCCTACATCAAGCACTTATGCAGGTTAATCGACGATAGCTCCTATCGGAATGAAATGAAAAAAGTGGTGGTCACAGGAAAAAAACAAATCCTGGAGATTTTACCCTTTGCTAAAGGGACTATTTACACAACGGAGCCTTTTGAGGCGAATCATGTCGCTATTTCAGAGGCAGTTGCCAAGAAACTCTCATCACCTTGTGTGGCGGAATTTCCGATGCCCCAGCTGAAATTGCCGGCAAAATGCACCCATTTACTGGCGTTAGACCAGGTTTCAGACCCAGGCAATATGGGAACTTTGCTAAGAACTGCCCTTGCACTAGGATGGGATGGGGTTTTTCTGCTTCCCGGCAGCTGCGATCCTTTTAATGATAAGGCACTAAGAGCATCTAAGGGAGCCCCTTTTAAGCTTCCGATCATCAAAGGAACTTGGGATGAATTTGATCAATTGGCAAAGCAGCATCAATTAACTCCCCTTGCAGCTGATCTGGAAGGACAATCACCTGAAAAAAGAAATTGCTTTCTAATCTTAGGCAATGAAGGACAAGGCCTATCTGATGAAGCCAGATCAAGAGGTGAAAAAATAACGATCCCACTTGCTGGGGAAATGGAATCTTTAAATGTAAGCGCAGCTGGAGCGATTTTAATGTATAGGTTGAAGACATGAGAGATGAAGGACAAGATATTGAAACCGAGTATTTTGGTGATGAGCGAAAAAAGAAAAAACAAGAGCTCAAGCAATTAAAAGCAAAAGACCGTTCCCATCTAAAAAAAACAGACCTGAATAAATGGAATGAACAGCATAAAGCGGATATTGAAAGATCCTCTGAAGGGCAATTGCGTGGACGGGTGCTCTCCATCACATCTCAAGATATCACCGTGGATTCCGATGGCAAGCTATACGCATGCCAACTCCGCGGTCTGCTTAAAAAAGTGAAGACTCAGGATAAGAACATCGTCACAGTGGGCGATTTTGTGCATTTTATCCCTTTGACAGACACCCATGGGCAGATCCAATCTGTCGATGAACGTTTTTCTGTGCTGGCAAGGGCCGATAATCTTTCCAGAAGAAAGCAACAGCTAATAGCCGCCAACATCGATCAGGTTCTCATTACAGTCTCTTGTGTCATGCCGGCCTTCAAACCCTTCTTGATCGACCGCTATATTATCGCAGCTGACAAAGGGGGCATGAAGCCGATCATCATCGTCAACAAGATCGATCTTTTAAAGGATGTTGAAAATCCGGAAGTGCTGAAAGAAAAAGAGATCTATGAAGAACTCAAAACAGCGTATGCAGTCGCAAATATTCCCATGATCGGTTTAAGTGCCTTGACCGGCGAGGGGATGGATGAATTAAAGAAGATCATGGCCAATAAGGCGTCTGTCTTTTCCGGACAATCCGGTGTCGGTAAATCCTCTTTGATCAACGCCATGACCGGCACTGAATTGCCAACCCGGGAAACAGTAGACAAAACGGGAAAAGGATCCCATACCACAACGACAGCGAATTTAATTCCGCTTCCTTTTGGGGGATTCTGCATCGACACGCCCGGAATTAAGAGCTTTGGTGTCTGGAACTTGGATAAATCACAAGTAGAAGCTTATTTTGATGAGATCCATGAACTTGGATCTCAATGCAAATTTCCTGATTGTCACCACTATCAGGAAACAGATTGTGCTGTGAAAGATGCCGTTCAGGAGGGCAAGCTATCGAGCCTAAGATATCTCTCTTACTTGAGCCTTCTTGAAACGATTGACACAGGACATGTGAGAAGATAGAATTCAGAAAAAAATAAGGTTTATATGGCATACGTTCGGCATGTTGAAGCACTAGAAATTCTGGATTCAAGAGGCAATCCTACTGTTAAGGTTTCCATTACCACAGATCAGGGGCTTGTTGCATGTGCTTCAGTGCCATCTGGTGCTTCCACCGGTGAACACGAAGCCATCGAGCTAAGAGATGGCGATACTTCCCGCTACCTTGGAAAAGGAGTTGAACGGGCTGTCAATCATGTCAACGGGCCTATAGCCCAAATTCTAGTTGGTGAGCATGTTTACGATCAGGCAAGACTGGATGCCCTCCTGATAGAAGCAGATGGAACGGAAAATAAAGGCCGCCTTGGTGCTAATGCCATTTTAGGGGCCTCGCTTGCTCTTGCCAGAGCCGGAGCTCTCACTGCAAAACTCCCTCTATACCGCTACCTCGGGGGAACCAACGCCCACGTCCTGCCTTGCCCCATGATGAACATCATCAATGGCGGGGCTCATGCCGACAACTCCCTTGATTTTCAAGAATTTATGATCCGCCCCATTGGAGCCTCAAGTTTTAAGGAAGCTCTACGCTGGGGCGCTGAGATTTTTCACCATTTGAAAAAGCTCCTGCATACAGAAGGCCTTGCGACATCAGTTGGAGATGAAGGTGGCTTTGCGCCAAACGTTAAGTCACACGAAGAAGCACTAGACCTTATTTTAACCGCGATTGAAAAAGCCGGCTTAAAACCAGGCTCCCAAGTGACACTTGCTCTTGACTGTGCCTGTTCAGAACTTTACGACCGAGCAACCGGTCTTTACTTTAAAGATCAAACGTCTGAACAGCTTGTCGATTACCTTGCCGGACTATGCAGTAAGTACCCGATCGACTCCATTGAAGATGGCTGCGATCAAAATGACTGGAAAGGATGGAAACTCCTCACAGAAAAACTCGGTTCTAAAATCCAGATCGTTGGAGATGATGTCTTTGTCACCAATCCCAAATTCTTAAAGCGAGGGATTGAACAACACGTGGCCAACGCCATTCTCATTAAGTTGAATCAAATCGGAACTTTGACAGAGACGCTAGAGACGATCCGGATCGCGCAAAACAGCCACTATGGAACCGTTATATCCCATCGATCAGGAGAAACCGAAGACTGCTTCATCGCAGATCTGGCTGTCGCCGTCAATTCCGGACAAATTAAAACAGGTTCTCTCTCCCGCATGGACCGCGTTTCTAAATACAATCGCCTGCTTGCAATTGAAGCTGGCCTTGGCAAAACAGGTCGTTACAAATGAACCTTGAACTACTCTCCAGACCAAGAAGAAACCGGATCTCACCTGCCATTCGTGGCCTCGTACAAGAGACCCATCTGTTACCTCAACATCTTGTTTCCTGTTTTTTTGTACTGGAAGGCAACAACACACGTTTCGCCATCCCCTCCATGCCTGGTATTGAACGGCTTTCAATTGACCTACTACTGCAAGAAATTGCCATTCACTATAACTTAGGTGTACGCGCTATTGATCTATTTGCCTATATTGATCGAGATCAAAGAGATTCCCTCGGTTCACTGGCTTATCAACAAGACAATTTGATCCAACGGGCCATTTGGGCCGTGAAGCAGCAATTTCCAGACCTTTGTGTCATGGCCGATATCGCCCTCGATCCTTATACCGATCACGGCCACGATGGAGCCATTGACTCCAATGGATATGTCGTCAATGACCTCTCGGTTGAACTGCTTGGTAAAATGTCTCTCATTGCAGCAGAAGCCGGAGCTGACCTTGTCGCTCCAAGCGACATGATGGATGGACGCGTCGGCTATATACGAAAGCTTCTCGACGATGAAGGCTATCAACACGTCGGCATCGTCTCCTACACTGCCAAATACACCTCCTCCCTCTACAGCCCGTTTAGGGGCGCACTCGATTCAGCGCCCCAAATCGGCAACAAAAAAAACTACCAGATGAACCCCGCCAATAAGCGGGAAGCCCTCCGCGAAGCCGAGTTAGATATCCAAGAGGGTGCAGATATGCTCCTCATCAAGCCGGCCATCTGCAATCTCGATATCATTTCAGAAATCAGACGCATGACCCATCTTCCCATCGGTGCCTATCACATCAGCGGCGAGTACTCCATGATCATGGCAGCTGCTGAACGAGGTTGGATCGACGCTCCTAAAGTCTTCTATGAGCAAATGCTTTCCCTGCGCCGTGCCGGCGCCGACTTCATCTTCACCTACGCCGCCCCCCAAATCTGCCAAGGATTAACCGAAGCCTCCCAAAACTACTAGATACACATGCTTTTCCACGCCTTCTTAAGCGCCACATACACAACGTCTATAGTAGCTGCCATTTGTATTTTAAGAAAAACCCCCAATAGCTTCTTTAACTACATTAAATGTTTCTTGTTAGTTCTCATTACATCCATTTTATTCGACCTCTTTTGGCCACTCTGATTGGTTGTGAGCAGCGAAGCCGCCTTCAAGGCTTTTTTGGCACCCCAGAAATGCGGCACAGGGCCGAAGCTAGGTTTCCTACCCAGCGAAGGGCCGAGCACGCGTTAGCTGACCGTCTCGACGGTCTGCGATCTGGTAAGCCAAAATTACTGGCGTTGTTCGTTGATGAGTTCGTAGAGATCCTGCCCCGTGGCGGCAGTGACACCGACGTCGCGGAGCCAGGCGGACATGCCATATCCCCAACGCTTACGGCTGGTCTCTGTGTAGAATAGAT
>CAZOAX010000058.1:0-9447 GCA_964577735.1 uncultured bacterium | reverse complement strand
GTGTTTTTTTGCCCAAAAATTTTGCCAATGTTAATGAATGATTAAAAGATTTATTAGAGTTGTTTTTTTTTGTGATTTTTTTAATTATAATTGTTCAAATGGATTAATAAAAAGGTTAGAAAAATGATTGTTTCTCAAACATCTCAAATTATTTCAACTACTTGTGATATGGATCAAATGGATGAAGTATGGAAAGGATTGCCTACAGATGTGGCATACAAGGTTTTTGCTCAATTATCGTTCTTTGAGTGCTTGGGATTGTCTACTATGAGCAAAGGGTTTAATTCTGAGCTTAATAGTGATTCATTCTGGGATAACAAGGTCGTTGAAATGACCAAATTTGGCATTTCTAATGATTATGGGGTTTCTCTACGTTCGCAGATTGTTATTAAAGCAATTTTTGAATATCGGCTCATGAGATCTTCTGTAGTGATTAATTATAATGAAACAAATCATGTGCAGAGCCAAAGAAAATTGGATGGTTTCCTGAAAGGATATGGATGCAAGTTAAGTTTAATCAACACAGTTGAAATGGCTAGAAAAGCCGCTAAATTATCTCCTCTGTTTTTGGGCCATTTATCTCCTGAGTTTAAATCTAGCAGATCATTTTTCTTAGATTTAATCGATATTCCGAGAATTTTATTTGCTGCTTCTGATGACCTTCAAAAGGATAAAAAATTAAATATGTTAGCAACATTACACCATGGTCCGACAAGTTGTAGCATCGGAAATATAGATGAAAATTTTTGCTTTATTCAGCCCGAACATTTAAACGCACAGCAAGAAAAACTTTTTATCAATCAGATCAAGAGCTCCATTAGAGCTGAAATCTTATCTTCCAGCAAAGTGACTGCTCCTACCTCTAGTTAATCAAGAGACATATCTCATGGCCTTTGTGCCATGGGAGCATTTTTAATAGAGATGCTTTGAAATTTCTAAGTATCTCTTATCTCACATGACTTCATAATTCAATAGAGATATATCCATCTCGATCCTATACTCCCTTTTTAAAAGAGGGCATTATGACGAACAAACTAACTTTTTCAAGTATTGTAAACTGGGTTGGTGACCAGTTTAAAAGTGATTCAAAACCAATTGTGAATCCCAATCTTAGAAATGAGACCATCTGCCTTTTACAGGAGAGAATTAAGCGACCTGAGATTCCAAGAGGGATCAATCGTCGTGTCAAACCGGCTGATATGGATAATCGCTCTGATTGGAAACTACCTCTAGAGGTGTTCCAACTGGTTTTGAGGTATGTTTCACCATGTGAGTATACCTTGGTTTCTTCTGTCAGTAAATACTGGCAATATGGGTGTTTGGATAGTGTGACAACGACTCAAGTGAATCTTATGAAGAATGTTGACAAGTTTTTTCCAAATTACGTTCAAAATAATGAGTTGTCCTATACAAAAAATCTTTCTGAGCTTCAACAATTATTGTTTGAGATGCGGTCAAGAGTTGCAGAACAATTAGTGCGCTTACCGGTTGAATTAAAAATTGCCTATGCTAAGTTAAATAAGCCGTTATTTTTTGATGGTTTATTGGATCTTGCTGAATTACTAAGAACGCCTAAATACTTATCTAGCCAAGTGGGCAGTTCTTATGTCCAGTTAGGGGTTTTAGATAAGGCCTTGGAGTTGATTAAACTGAATAAAAATAAGGTTCATTGTGATACTGCGCTTTTTGATTTATTAGAAGTAATGAAAGAAGAAGGGGTAGAAAAAGAAATTGTAAGCTTAATAGAGTTGCCGATCGATAAAGCCCCTGCAGTAGCCAAGTGCTTCTTAATGGGTAAAGTGTACAAGGGAATTGAGATCGCACATGCCTTAGAGGAAGGAAATTGTAAAAGTGCTCTTTTGAAAGCACTTCCATTGATGATAGCGATTGTGGAAAATGATTATCGAGAAGCCGTTCAAGCGGATCTATTTTTAGATGAGGATACTGAGTTTCTATTGGAGTTTGTTGAGAATGCTATTCATCAATCAGTCGAGAATGGATCATTCTATCAAATTAAGGAACAACTCCTTTCGATTACGAATCATAAAGTTCAATCCCACATGAATGCTTTTATTTATGCCATGATTGCAAAGGAATTGATCAAGCTTGATCAACCTAAAGAAGCCATGGAAATCATGCAGGGGTTAAAAACTCATAAGAATATGCATTTCATGTGTATTTATAAAATCATCATGGAATTTGGTTTGAAAGGACAAAACAAAGAGGTTTCTGACATTGCATCAATGTTTGAGCATGCTATTGAAGAATCCTTAAGATTAGGATTTCATGAGATCATTGCGACATTTAAGCTGATAGAAGAAGAGGAATTTGAAACATCTATCCAAAAAATTTGTACTGATGGTCTTTTTGTGATCAAGAGAGATGAAACATTTAGTTACATTTCTTTAAAAATGATGGCGGCAGGAAAGCATGATGAGGCCATAAAGACTGCATTGATGATAGAAGATTTTCCGATGAAATACAAAACTGTAAAATTGATCAGGGACTCAATACCTCAATGATTACAGCTATTAATCCCAAAGTTTTGTTCAACATCAATGAGCAAAGTGCGTACATAGATAAGACGCTTCCTCATGAAGTTTTTCAGCTTGTGCTTAAGTGTTTGAGCCAGAAAGACAAGATTTCGTCCATACAAGTCAGTAAGTATTGGCAGTATATGACTTTGGAAGCGGTGAGGGGGCAAAATAATTCTTCTCTTATGTTATTTGGAGAGCGAATGCTCACGATCATGCATGACAAGTTTCCTCATTTGTGTCCGGAGTTTTCTAAATTGACGAGTGGTGCTTTAATTGCTTCAAGTAACCTTGCGGAGTGTCATGAGCTTGTGATCAAGCGCCGTGAAGAAGTTATTAATTTGTTAACTAGTTTAAAATTTGATGAGTTGGATCAGTTAAGAATAGCCTCTTGGATGGTGAGAAAACCTCGTTTTTTTGAAACAATATTTGATTTGACAAAGCTGTATAAAGAATTTGCAGAAATACCTGTTACATCTGATTCATATAAAGACTGTCTCTACAATGTTTGTATGCTTGGTGGATTTGATAAAGCATTGGAGTCTGCAGAAATTAATCGCTATAAAGCTATCTTTTTTCATTTTATTGCAAAGGAGCTCTGTATCAATGGATATCCGGAAAAGGCATTAGCTATTGCAAGTCGTACCTACTTTTCATATCAACAAGATATCATGATTAAATTGTTTGGAATGGGAGCCAATGAACAAGGAATAATTCTTGGGGATAAAATAAAAGTGTTGCTTCCAGATGAAGATAGGAACGGATTTGCGCTGTTAGTGCCGTGGCTTAACTTGATGCAAAAAGGTAAGTTCAAACCGGAAGATTTGAAGAAACAGAGGGCTCAAAGAATTTTTGAATTGTATCAAGCAGCGATCATGGAATCTGCAAATAATTTAATTAAAGAAAGGTGCTTAGATGAGGCTGTAATTCAAGCAAGTTGGTATGAAAATGATCAATTTAATTTTAATTTAGCTATAAAATCCATCGAATTAGACAAATGGAATGAGTTTCCAAGGTTGAGGATGAGTGGCACTGTACCTGTACGAATTGCACGAACCTTATATTCATATTATAAGTTTACGGAGGCGGCAAAGATTTGTGTTAAGTTTGATCTAGATTTAGCGAGCACTTATGAAATTTACCAAGCTATGCAAGAAGAGAAGTTTGATGAAGTGATGATTATAGCAGATAGAGTTCCTGATTATGAAACCACGCTGGATCTCTCTAAAAAATTAGCGGAAAAAGGACAGATTGAAAAAGCTTATACACTTGTGGATAAGATCCAAGACTACAAAATGAAGCATGAAGCATTAAAATTTATTAATGGATACCTATGATGAATACCATACACTTTTCTCCTAAGATCAACTGGGAAATCAACCATCGGAGGAGGCCTTTAGAAAGCGGGCTCCCTATGGATCTGTTACGATTGATTATTTCGCTCGTTCCTGCCCAAGAACAAAAGTCGATCTATTCTGTTTGTCAAAACTGGAAATTTGCTTATCTCGAATATGTGTCAGAGCCACAAGTCAAGCTTCTGAATGCCGTGAAAACATTTTTTGCTTTAGATATTAAACTGCCCAATTTGTCTTTTTCCGGGGATCTTTCTGCATTGAGCAGTTGCTTAATTGAAGCTCGTTCCCGGATGGCAGATAAGTTAAGGAATGGACCTTTTGATGAGACCGCCTATGCATTGATTAAAAAACCGGTGCATTTTGAGGGGCTTTTGGATTTATTGAAGCTTGATGAGAAGTTTAAAAATAAAGAATTTCAAGGCCTGGTTAAACACTACATTAGTCTTGGAGCTTTAGATAGAGCCTATGCTGTTTATCAGGCGATGGAAGATGGAGACTCAGCGCTTTTGAGTTTGTTCGAAACCACGCGGGATGAAATGCTAGTTCGCTTGATGAAACTGCAAGAGACTAAGATTACGGCCTTTACAAAATATATGCTGTGGAAAAATGTGGATCAAGCGATAGCCATTGCCCATTCATTAGAAGAAGGATTCCAAAAAACCGCCGTTCTGATGGCAATCCCCTTGATGAAATTGATTGTTGAAGGTGATTACAGCGAGCTTTTAACGATGGAAAAAACGCCTTTTACACCAGAATCCCGCTTCTTTTTTGAATTTCTTAAAGAAGCGATCTTAACAAACATTATCAAAGAGGGGAACTTCAAGAGCATTAGGGAACAAGTCCTGCAGATGGTCACTATAAAAAATGATATTTTGCTGATGAATATGCTTGAAACAGTCACCAATGAAGGTGTCCTAGATGTCCATTATGAAGGTTTGCGAATAGAACATAAGGATCTGATTTTAAAAATTGTCAGGACACTGTGTTCAAATGGAAAAATTAATCAGTCCGAATTTTTTGCGGCTCAAGTCGCTTGTGTATCTCCACTTGGCCTTGATAGGTTATTGGCAGGTATTATAAATGCTTTTGAAGATGTGGAAAAAGGAGATTTTCAACATATCATGGATGTATGCCAGATGTGTGCCGATCATCAAATAGACGAGCCTTTGGAATATTCTGCGACCAAATTGCTTGGCGTAGGACGTCGGGATGACGCGCTTAAAGTAGCCTTAATGATCAGTGATCTTCCAGTGAAATACAAAACTTTAAAAATGATCCGAAATACTGTAGTCTAAAGTTTATGACAAAAATTGCTCTTTTGACCTATTTCAATCAGTATGAGTCCAAGCGTCATTTCACGCTAAAGTTGAGTGAAGCGTTGAACCGTTTGGGAGCAGAAACGCTTGTGATTGATCCTGAGAAGGGAGAAATTTCCAATGCGATCAAGAAGCGCATTCTAGATTTTGCTCCGGATTGCCTTTTTTCCTTCAATTCGACAGTTCCAGATAACGAAGGCAAGTATCTTTGGGATCATATGCAAATTCCGGGATGGACAGCACTTGTGGATCCGGCTTTTTATGCCATTGAGATGACACGGTCCCCTTATACTCGGTTGACCACGGTCGATCGGGAGGATTGCCAGTGGCTTTTAGACAATGGTGTCAAAAACACGTTTTTCTGGCCGCATGGGGTAGAGGCTGATCTTCCTTTAGGAAAAGACCGTCCATTGGATGTTGTTTTCCTGGGGACGTGTACCGATTTTGAAGGGCTGAAAATGCAATGGAACCAGGCCTTGAATGAGACTGAAAAGCAGGTTTTAAATACAGCTGTTCAAACGATGATGACCCCGCCGGGTAATTCCTTAAATAAGGCACTTGCGTTGAGTGTTTCGTCGATTCCCTTTATCGATCCTAGGGCCTTGGATTTTAAGAGTATCTATCATTTTCTCGATAATTATGTGCGGGGCAAGGATCGATATGAGCTCATCCGCGCGATCAAAACAGCGAAGGTGCATATCTTCGGTGAGCCTTCCTGGAATAATTTGAAAGGCGGTGCAAGCTGGAAAGAGTACCTCAAGAATCAATCAAATGTGGTGCTACATCCTCCTGTCAGCTATGCCGAGTCCTTTGAGATTGCGCGGCAAGCAAAAATTTGCTTGAACAGCTCGCCATTTTTTCGACATGGCTCGCATGAAAGGATTTTAAATGCGTTCATGTCAGGCGCAGTTCCCCTCACCACGCATAATGGGTTTGTGGAAGAATTTTTTCAGCCCGGTACCGATTTGCTCAGTTATCAAACAGGCGACTACTCTCATGTAGACGACCAGATCAATTCCCTGCTTTCAAACGAATCGAAAAGACTTGAAATGGCCGCAATCGGCCGCGAAAAAGTCCTCCAGCATCATACTTGGGATATTCGAGCAGCTGAACTCTTAAGTTTCATAAAAGCAAAATAACGTTCCCGTTCCCGTACGCGTTCCCGTAACCGATTTTTTCAAGCCGGGAACGGGTACGCGTACGGGAACGGGAACGTTATTTTTTGGGGAGGGTGTAGGCTTTGTAGTAGGTGTAGGCAAACGCGGTGAGGGAGATGGCGACGGCGCAGCCGAGTGCGATGGGGGCGTAAGGAGGGAAGAGGGCGGCAAGTGAGATGGCGATGACGAGGCCGGTCAGGGCGGCGGCAACGATTTTTGTCACGGTCCGATCTTGAATATGGCAGGCAAGGGCGATCAGCAGAACACTTGTTGCGGCGAGGGCAAAGACTTGGCCTGCGACAAGGGCGACAGCTTCAATGAGAATAAAGGCGCCGGCTGCAATAAAGGGAAGATTAGGACTTGTGCTCATCCACGTTACTTGGGACGGAACTGATTGAATTTGTTGTAAGAATGACATACAGGACATTTGTTTACAGTTTTTGATGTCCTATCAGAATACAGGGAATGACAGTATTCGCATATCAATAATTCTTCTTTGGGTGGGAGTATAACTTTTTTTTTGCTTTTAAAATGATGGTGTATCCAAAGTGTGAAGATCACACCAAAGGTGACAGCAAGATAAAGCATGGCAGCAGCATTTGGTGTTAGGGCAATCATGTGAGGAACTCCACTTCAATAATTCCATGAGTTTGATCCTGGGTTTTCAGACTGGCTTTTTTCAAGGCTTCTTGAATGCGGTAATCGAGTTTTAGATCTCCTGTCGACTCGATCCAGTCCAGCCAAAAAATCTTGTCCTGGTATGATTTAAAAGCTAGTTTTGCTCGGCATGGGCAAGTGCTTTTTAAGGGGCTTGGTTCAATTTCAAAGGCATTACCGGAAAGGTAAAAATGGCTTAAGGCGGGCATGTTCAGTGTCGCGATTTCAAGGCCGGATAAGTCAAAAGTGGTGGCCAAGGGCAGAACATCCATAGAAGGATATTCAGGAGCATTTTGGGGTTTCACAATTAAAAAAGAAGGGACAATAAGAGGTTTTTCCTGATCGTGCGAGGTCAGACTAATGTCACCTGCTTGAACAACTGCTGTTGGATATTCACGCGTGGTAGAAAAAAGACCAAGATCAATATGAAAAAGGGTGAAGGCTAAAAAATGGACAAAAAAAGCAATCGAAAGCGCAAAAGCAAATTCTTTTGTCAGGATTTTTGTGCGGCTTTTGACCGTTAGCTTAATTTTCGAGTTTTTTTGAGGCTCGAATTGTAATCGGCTCATTCGTCCTCTGTTTTAAACACAAGGCGGATCGGATAGCCCACTTTTTGAAGTGTGGAAAATGTGCGGAGGAAGCTTCCATAATCCACGCGCTTATCGACACTAAATACAAGCGTGGGTTTTGATGCTTTGGTTGCTTTAAGTTCTGATTTGACCATTTCTTCTAAAGAGGCAAGATCAGCAATGCTTTTTTTGGAGCCTACGTAGATCACATGCTGGGCATCCATGACAATCAAAAGTTGTGTTGTTAAGGGGATAGATTGTCTATCAAGCGTGGGGTTTTCAATTTTTAAGGATTTCAAGGGCAGCGTGTTGGAGGTGACAATAAAAAAAATGAGCAACAAAAAGATCACATCAACAAGCGGGGTCAAGTCGATCAAGGAAAAGGAGGGCTTTAGTCTTGTATTGAACTTTAGTGCCATTAATATTCTTCCCGAGTGGTCAATAGATCGATGATTTCAGAGGAGGTGGTATGCATCTCCAATATAAAGGAGTCCACTCGGCTGACAAGGTAATTATAGCCGATGACGGATGGAATAGCGACAACAAGTCCTGCGGCTGTTGTGACAAGGGCATATTCCATTGCCTCTCCAATTTGGTTTGCTGAAATGTCGACAAGACCGCTCATTTTCATTTCTGAAAAAGCCTGGATAAATCCGATGACCGTGCCAAGTAGACCAATCAAAGGAGCCAAGTGGGCAATTACAGATAATATTTTCCCATTTCGCTCAAGGGCAGATATTTCCATCATACCGGCAATTTCAAGCGCATTTTCCATTTGTTCCTGCGGGCGATTATGCTTTTTTAAGGCGGCAGTCAGCATTCTTGCGATGGCCCCACCGGTCAATTCACAGGTTTTGATAGCCTCTAAGATATTACCTTCTTCAATATTTTTTCTTAAAAGAAGCAAAAGTCTGTTGGTGTCAGCATCTGCTTTTCTTAAGTAGATCAATCTTTCGATCAGAACTCCGAAGCTGATCACAGAGCAAAAAGCAATGATGATCAAGATCGCATTAGATCCTGAGCCATAAGGGAGGTAATCATTCAAATCCATGGTATTTATCCAATTGTTCTTTTGCTTTTATAGACCATTCGCCCCCTTTCAAGGCAATGGATTCCAATTGTTTTTGTGCAAGTACCTTTCGGCCTTGTTCTCTATAGATCTCAGCCCGGAGGAACATCGCTTTTATTCTTAATGATGAGGCAGTGCTGTAATTAACAACTTCAGATAATTGTAACATGGCTTCATCAAGCTTGCCTTCTTTTCTGTAGAGATCAGCTTTTGCAAGCATGATTTGCAATATTTCATCATTACTAAGTGTCTTTTTACCTATTTGTAAGGCTTGATCAAGCAGTTCTATCGATTCTTGAAGCTGGGCTTTCTGATAGATCCCCTTTGCTGAGTAAGGAGAATTTTCAGTTAATGAGTCCAGCGTTTTTAAAGCAAGGTCAGGTTTTCCAGACTGGATTTCTGTCAGGGCAAGAAAGTAGAGGGTTTCATCATATATAGAATCAGAAGAATTTAGATTCGATAAGAGCTCTTTAAAAACCTCGCTTGCGTAGTCAAGATAAATGGCTTTTTTTGCCGGTTTTGACTGTTCAGCAATTTTTAAATTGGTTTTAGCTCTTTCTAAAATGGCCTGGTTGCGCAAGGGGATTAAATGGGTGATATCTTGAGTTTTTTCCAGGTCTTTGAAGAGTGTTTCCACTTTTTGAAATGATTCAATGGCACCGATCAGATTTTGTCTGCTGATCCATTTACCCTCAAAAGACTTTCGGTCATGCAGTTGATCAAGGCCTATATAATAGGATGCATGTAGTAAAAGGGGCGATTTTGGAAATTTGCCGGAAAAGCCGGTTAG
>CAZOAX010000057.1:2538-9527 GCA_964577735.1 uncultured bacterium | reverse complement strand
CATCGGGATAATGGAAAGAGTGAGTGAATACTTGAATCTTTTCACAACCTCTTCGATGACAGATTTATTAGAGTCATTGCGCATGGTTCCAAAATCCAATGTCAATACACGGCTCATGTAGCGAAAGATCCTCGTTTCAAAGAAAAAGATCCCAATTTTTTCGTTAAAAGTGGGCTCAAACCGATAGGAAGCTTTGTTTTTTTGATACCACTCACTTAATGATTTGACTTTTGCTGTCCGTACTTCTTCTGAATCACTTTTACGAATGGTATTCTCTAATAACAAAAGGTTATTCTCTGCAGATCTTTGATTGAATAACTTTTCTGAGTCGGTCAGATAGGCCTTGACGATGGATTGTCTTGTGCCCCCTCTTACAAAAAACTTGGACGCAAACTCTTGAATACTGCCTGTGGAAGTTTGCATGATATGAAGCAAAGAAGGCATGATGTATTTGGCTTGATCTCCTAATTTAATACGAAGTGCGTCATACTCTTTGACACTCATCTGATCTTTTTTTTCAGAAAGCGTTGTCAATGTAGTTAAAACATCTTTTTCAGATAAAAATGGCCAACCATTAAACAAAATGGGCAAAGTCAACCCATAATGCTCTCTGAATTGTAAATATCTTGTATCTCCACCAAAAGCCGTAGCTTGATCTGCTCGTTTGCTAGCTCCATCAGCAGAAATTTGCGAAATCGAGGTGGGATCGCCAGGCGCTAGATTGATGATCACAAAATTAGTCAGTAAAATGAAAAAAATCGTGATCGGAAGCAATATCAACCGACGCAAGATATAGCTTCCCATTATTTCTTAATCCAATAAATAGAGGGCTCAGGTTCCGCTGTCACAGCACCTGGAATTAGGTCTTGTCTATCCACAGGCAAAAAGACATTTTGCAAGTATTCCCGATAGACCATCGCATGTTTAATAGTGAATAGAAGCGTATAAGGTGCCTCTTTATGAAAAATGGCTGCAAACCGGTGATATAGCTCCACCCTTTTTTCAGGGTTATATTCAAAACTTAAACGATCGATAATCTCATCGACTTCTTTATTTGCAAATCCAATGGAATTGGGGGATCCTTTTTCTGTTGCCCCCGATGAGTGCCAGAGCTGACGCAAATCTTCCGGCGGGTCGCCAAGCGCCCATCCGAAATAATAGGCATCAAAATTTTTATCATCAAATAAGGCAGACATATCTGCAATATCAACACTGTTAAGATTGCATTTGATCCCTACTTCCTTTAAGGCTGTGCTAATATACTCACAGATCGATTTTGTAGCAGGATTCTTCACATAGTAAGTCAATGTGAACTCGAACTTTAAAAGCTTACCATCTACTTTCCTCTCAATAATCCCATCTCCATCAAAATCAGCAAACCCCTCTTCTTCAAGCAATCGTTTCGCTAAAGCAGGATCATATGGCCAAGGCTTGATAGAAGGATCATAGGAATCTGAAAAGGGATAAAAGGGAGCTGAAATTTCAATTCCAAGTCCATTGAGAATCTGCTTAATGATCCGGTTGCGGTCGATCGACATGGTCAAAGCGCGACGCACTTTAGCGCTTGCAAACAGGGGCTTGGCTTGATTCCAGCCAATGTAATTAAATCCACGGAAAACATAATCCAATCGATCAATTTTCAGGCCTTCATTTTTTTGAGTAAGGTATGAAGGGCTTTTCAAGAAATTTTCGAATTCTAATATTTGATCCGCTTGAAGATTGTAAGCATCCAGATTTCCTTGTTTGAAATCCTGCCATATATTCTCAGCTGCCGGTTTAAACTCAATTTCAATGCCTTCAACAAGGCATGCCAATGGTTCATAAAATTCGGCATTCCGCTCAAATCGGATCATTTTTTCTGTCATCCCTTTAAACTTCCAGGGACCACAGCTGGGAATGATATTTTTCGCCCAATGTTCTGTCATGGTTTGAGCAAATGTGGAATTTAAACGGTACGTATTGGGATCTTCATCATTTTCCACGATCTTTTTACCATCGGGATAGTATAGATAAACAAAACCCGCCAATGGGGTAAACGAAAGTGAGATCCTCTTGGAGAGGAATTTCGGTCGCATTTCTGTTTTTCCATCCACTTCAACAGGATGCACCTTCCAACGCACAGCAAAAGTCAAATCATCTATTACACGCACTTCCATTATATCCTCAAAGGCATCTCTTGACTGCACGGCAAGAGGACTTGTAACAAATGGATTCATGACCACATCAAAATACAGCTTAAAATCATGGGCCGTCAAAGGATGTTTTTTTAAAAAATGAGGCGCTAAGTTAATGCTGGAGGGAAACCAATTTTGCTCTAATGGCTGCCAAAACATCCCCTCTCTTAAATGGATCCAGTATTCCACCCCTTTATCATCACTTCTCTCTTCAACTTTAATAGCAGCCCCGGTTGCATATCTTTCAAAAAATCCAAATTGATTATTCGACACGCCCACACTGCAATTGCTCCTCCATGTGGCCGACTCATAAAAATTACTAAAGGGATGAAGAGTGTCAGGCTTTCCTAGTGTTGCCTGTTTGCGCACACCGGATGGTTTGAAATCCGGGCCCAGCATCTTTGGCAAAGTCGTTTCATAAAATGGATCTTCAATCAAAAGATTGGGAAGCTTTGAATCGATATGAGGACGGCTCACTGCAGCAACTGCATTTTTTTCTTCCGGTCTTGCTAAATAAACGGTCCTGCTCTCAGTTTTTATTTCTGCGAGCTCTTTCTTAATCTGGATCAAATCCTTTTCAACAAGTAACGAAGACCAATACAGCATCCCCATCAAGCCGACAAGAAGACCGAGCAATACAATTCTGAACAAAGAAAAAATAAAAGAGTCCTTTCGCATGAACAATCCTGAATTTTAATAGAGCATTATTGGGTGGATCCCAAAATGGGAGATCCATCCCCATTCGGCAAGTCCCCGCAAAATAGCGACTGAACCAATCGCAATAGACATACCTCCGACAATAGGCCTATAATATTTTTTTATGCGCGCAAGCATGCCGGATCCCCGCATCGCTAAATATAATGAAGGCGTCGTTAATAATCCAAAAGCAAAACCGTTCAGCGTCCCGATCCAAGCACTACCACTTAAGGCGCACGCTGAATAGACCAGCAATGTTTGTCCGCAAGGTAACGCAATTGTGAAAAATCCGACAAGGAAAAGAGGCATGGGCTCTTGGCTAAAAAGCAGCTGGTTCATTTTTTCCCGAAAAGGGTGAGCGAGCTTCTCAATTTTCCATAAAAAAGGCGTTTTTATGCTGCCGAGCAAGAAAACACCAGACAAGGCCATTACAAGCCCTATGACAATAGAAAGTAATCCAGCTAAATGGTATGCATTGAGGCTAATTGCTAAAACCTCCCCAAATGCACCAGCCAAAAACCCAGCAAAAGTGAAGGAAACAAGCCGTCCAAGCAGATAAAAGCCCCGGTAAGGAGAACGCCCAAGTAGCATCGCGATCGGGCCGCACATCCCAATGCAATGAAAATTTCCCAAAAGATAAATAGGGAACATCGCAGCAAGCAATTGCATCTAACTTTCCACTTTTTTAGCGCGAAGCAGGTGTATTTTTCCCATATCCATTCCGGTATTGCCGGATTTTCTACCAAGAGCAATGTAGGCCCCGCCCACTAAAATCCCAAGGAATAAAATCATAAAAATGGTGGCTGTTCGATGAAAACTCATGCAGGAATCATCGGAGTTATCGCTAATATAAACAAGCATAAAATCATTAATTTAATTATTGTTGAATTTAGAAGAGGAGCTTCCATGACAGCCGATTTGAATATTGATGCACAAGCAGAGATCCTGCTTTCTAAAACACAGCACTACCTGATCACCATGATGGGAAGATCACTTGATAATGTGCACTTTGATGAGCTTTACCAAGCGTTATCTTATGCCTTACGCGAAGAGATCATGATCAATTGGGCGGCAACGGCAAAATCCTTCAGCAAGAAAGATGCACGGATGCTCTATTACTTTTCCATGGAGTATCTTCCTGGACGGATCATGAACAACAACATCTCCAATATGTCTGCGACAGAGATTGTGAAAGTAGTCCTTCAAAAACTAAACCGTGGCTTTGAAGAGATCATCAATATTGAAAATGATCCTGGACTTGGTAACGGTGGTCTCGGGAGGCTCGCATCCTGTCTATTAGATTCTCTTGCGACACTGAAATATCCAGCTCAGGCCTATGGTTTAAGATATCAGTATGGAATTTTCGAACAACAGGTGTGGGATGGCCTTCAGATTGAAACACCCGACTGCTGGCTCCTCAATGAAAACCCTTGGGAATTCCGTCGCAATCTCCGCAAAACTACTGTCAACTACTGTGGAACCGTCACACCGGCAAAAAACATTCATGGGGATGAGATCTATGCTTTAAATAATCCTGAGGAAGTCTGGGCGCTTCCCTATGACATTCCCATCTTAGGATACGCTCCGAATCAAGACTACTCAGTTCTCAGTTTAAGATTATGGTCCACAAAGGAATCTCCCCGTAATTTTCTTCTACAACGCTATAATGCCGGAAGACTCGATCAGGCCGCAGAAAACCAAGCCTTAACAGACGTGCTTTATCCAAGCGATAACCACGAAGTGGGCAAACGGATCCGCCTCAAGCAAGAATATTTACTTGTTTCTGCCTCTTTGCAGGATATTATCCGCCACTACTTATCCAAACATACAAATTTCCGTGATTTTGCAGACAAGGTCCGGATTCAAATCAATGACACACATCCCTCGCTTGTTATTGCAGAGCTAACCCGCCTTCTCACTCAAAATCATGACATCCCCTGGAATATGGCTGTCGAGATGACTAGGACTATTACAGGCTACACCAACCACACTGTTTTAGCTGAAGCTTTAGAGCAATGGGATGTCGGCTTGATGGAATATCTTCTGCCACGTCAAATGAAGGTCATCGAACGATTGAATTATGATTTTTGCACCACCTTGCGAGCCAAATATCCAAGCGATGAAGATAAGATCAAGCGGATGAGCATCATCGAAAATGGAAAAGTCCGCATGGCTAATTTGGCGATTTTTGGATCCCATAGAGTCAACGGGGTGGCCGCTCTACATACAGAAATTCTTAAGCATGAGACATTTAAAGACTTCTACGATTTGGATCCGGATAAATTTGTCAATGTAACAAATGGTGTGACCCAACGAAGATGGCTCTTGATGGCAAACCCTGATCTTGCGCACTTCATCACCAAACGGATAGGTGCTAAGTGGATCACAGACTTTTCAGAACTGCGCAAACTTGAAGAATTTGCAAGTCAGCAGGAAAGTAAACAAGAGTTTCTGGCTATCAAGCGGAAAAACAAACTGCGCTTGATCGACTATCTCAATAAAAATAACAAACTTCGCAATAGCCGCGGCGAGATTTCAGCTCCGGCACCTATTCTGGATCCATTTTCCCTTTTTGATGTGCAGATCAAACGCGTGCATGAATACAAACGTCAATTGATGAATGCTCTTCATCTGATCATGCTTTATTTTGAAATCCTGGATAACCCCACGCACACACGAGCTAAACGCACGGCGCTCATCGCTGGAAAAGCTGCCGCCGGATATGAATCGGCTAAAAACATCATTCGGTTGATCAACTGCATTTCACGCACTGTGAACCATGATCCGGTTGTCTCTAAAACATTAAAAGTTGTCTACGTTGAAAACTACAACGTTTCGCACGCAGAAGTGATCATTCCAGCAGCAGATCTTTCTGAACAAATATCAACTGCAGGAACCGAAGCTTCCGGGACCGGCAACATGAAGCTTGCCATGAATGGAGCCTTGACCATTGGAACGGACGATGGGGCCAACATTGAAATGCGGGAAGAGGTCCATGATGAATGGTGGCCCTTCAAATTTGGCGCATCTGCTGAAGAAATCAAACAGATGAAGGACAATTACAATCCAAAGGCCATCGTCGAAGCCAACCCTAAAATCGCAAGAGCTGTAGAAGCTCTTCTAGATGGCGTCTTTGCCAAAACAGAGGATGAACATCAAGCGCTTTTAGATCTCTATAACAAATTGATGGTCAGCCATTATGGAGGACCTCCTGATCATTACTTTGTCCTTTATGATCTTGAAAGCTATTACGAAACCCAAAAGAAAGTGGAAGCTCTTTATCAGGATCCAGAAAAATGGGCCGAGTACGCCCTTCACAACATCGCAGGCATGGGCAAATTCTCGACCGATCGCTCGATCCAAGATTACGCCTCCCTTGTTTGGGGGCTTGAACCCTGCCCGGCCGATGAGGAGATCCTGGAACGCTTCCGCATCGAGTTCAATAAGTACGACAAATGCCGCGTCTACTAACTATATAACGTTCCCACACGGGAACGTTACTCAATCGGGGTGGCTTCGCCACATAATATGCCCGCTTTCAAAGCGGGCCAAAAAGCAGCTTGGAGCTGCTTTTTCATTCGCAAGATCTTCTTGCGAGTAGTTACATACAACTGGCTGATCGTCGTCACCACAGCTTTTATGGCAAAGCAGAAATGTGGCGCAGGGCCGAAGGTGGGTTGGTCACCCTCCGAAGGACCGAGCACGCATTAATGGCCATCGATAGATGGACATGCTCTGCTAAGCCAGAAAAGCCCAATATTTAATTTAAGGTGTAATTTTCACTATTTCGGGGTCGTAGATGCCCCATTGGGTCAGGAGGGCGTCGTAGGTACCTTCGCTTTTCAGATTGGAAAGCCCCTCATCGAACATTTCGACCAATTCATCATCGTTTTTAAGGGTCATCAACCGCAGAGCTTCATTTGTAAGGGGCTGCGTGACGACGGTCAGCTGATCAGGATAGAACGCTCCATAGTAAAGATAGGTCAAAAGCTGATCCACTATAACGGCATCCACTTGATTTTCAGACAAAGCCTGAAGAGCGGCTTTTTCATTGGTGAACGGGACAACGGTCACTTGGCAATTGAGCTGAAGACGATATAGCAAAGATGAGGTCCGTTT
>CAZOAX010000057.1:0-2528 GCA_964577735.1 uncultured bacterium | reverse complement strand
CAAGGCGTTTTTTCTCAAGATCGGCAATTGAGCGGATAGAATCTCCCTTATTTGTGACAAGAACGGCACCATATCGATAAAAAGGTTCGGAAAATGCGTATTTGCCTTCCAAAATTGGATCTGGCAAAAGCGAAGTAAGCACACCATCCACTTTTTTAGAGTTCAAAAGTTCCGTTAGGTGTTTATGGCTTGTTCGAATCATCTCAATTTTGATGGATTGGTCCTGACCGATCGCTTTGATCAAGTCTCTTGCAAAAGCTGTCATATTGTGGTCTTTTCCATACAAAGCAAGCGGATACCAGGAAGAATCCATGGCAATTTTATAAATTACCGGGGGCTGAGTACTCCACTCATATAGGCGATAAGATCCAAAAAGCACAGCCAAAATCAGGAGTAGTTTAACGGCACGCTTCGTCCATAAGCCAAATTTTCCGGAAAATGAAGGAAAGTTTAAATTAATTGCCATATAACATATATCATATCATATATTCTTATTTTTTGACTAAAAATACTTTAATATACTAAACTTATTTAAAAACAATTTAAGCAATATGACTTCAATAAGCCGAACAGATTTAACTTCCCCAAGCTTTATCGATAAAGTAGATAAAGCTTTTCCAAAATTTAAAGCACTGCGGGAAAATCGCAAAGTAAAAATTGTGGCCATGCAGATTTTTAAAGCGCTTGCCTGCGTCGCTTGCGGAGCCGGACTCGGAGCTCTCGCTTGCACACCTTTTGGAGTTTCCATATTTATTGGCATAGGAGCCGGCGCTGCAGCTGGAGCACTCGTCTATTTCGCTGTTGCAAGTGTGCATGCAGCGATCCAAGCTTTTGGTTTTCCGATCAACTACTATCTTGTCGCTCCCCCAGCACCAAAAGACAATTGGTCATCTGATGAAAACCATCAAAAATTCATCAAAGTCCTCACAAAAATCGCTCGACTTGACTGTTTTCAAGAATGGCTGACGCAAGAGAACCTGACAGCTCAAGAAGGAGCTGATCGACTATGGAAAGATTTTCAAGGAGGCGTTTGCCAGGGCCAAGCTCAAACCTTAGTCTCTTTGATGCAAAAATATCACGAGCTTAAAGGGGATCAGCTCATTTACAAATTGAAACCTAAAAAGGTATTTAGACAGCAAATCCTTGAATTGATCCGAGCCGACATGCCGAACAATCCGGAAATCAATGAGCTTGCAAAAGAGATCCCGAACGCCACACATCTATTCCATAAGAGCTTTACCAAATCTGAGCTAAAAGCTGATTCCTCCCTCCTTTTTAATGAACTCAGCGCTGCTAAAGATGCACTTGATGATGACTATCAGGTCCTTGCCGCAACGATCCGGTTGCAAAATGCAGAAGAAGCCCACACCATTTTTGTCGAGCTGCACCCCACTTATCGCATCTATGATAGTTCAAGCCATATCTATACAGGACTTTATGAAGGCTTTAAAACTGAAAAGCGCTTTTTAAAGGCTCTTCAAAGGCATATAAAGGGTTATAGATCCGGGATTCGTCCAACCGCCGTCAAATACGACGAAATTGTGATCCGAGGCTACATCGTCGATCAACCCGAATTAAGAGATGCCGCTATGCTCGCTAGAGCCGGTGCCACTCCGGATTTACTGTAATCCAGAAATCCTGTTATGATAGATAATTATGGCTATTTTCGCTCTTGCAGACCTACATCTTGCCCTCGCAATTCCCGATAAAAGCATGGAATTCTTTGGAGAGTCATGGTCCCGCTATGTCGAAAGGATGGAAGAATCCTGGCATCGGCTGATAAAACCAGAAGACCTCGTACTCATTCCCGGAGATATCTCATGGGCTAAACACGAAAAAGAAGCCTCTGTTGACCTTGCCTGGATCCACAACCTGCCCGGCACAAAATTACTCCTAAGAGGCAATCACGACTACTGGTGGTCATCTCCATCCCAGCTAAAAAAGATCCTTCCGCCCTCCATGCATGCGATTCAAAACAACTCCTTTGAATGGGAAGGCTACTCCATCGGCGGCAGCCGCCTCTGGGATACGCATGAATACAATTTCAACGGCTATATCAACTTCGTTGAAAATGCCCGCGTCAAAAAACTCCATGCCCAGGAAGACCCCGAAGAGCAGGAGAAAATCTTCCTGCGCGAACTACACCGTTTAGAATTAAGCCTGAAGACCCTAAAGCCATCCCTTAAAAAAATCGCCATGACGCATTACCCTCCCATCGGCCCTGACATGGCTCCTTCAAGAGCCTCTACCCTCCTGGAAAAATACAATATCGAAACCTGCGTTTTCGGCCACCTCCACAATGTCAAAAAGGACGTGCCCCTCTTCGGAGAAGCCCGCGGCATAAAATACATCCTGACCGCCGCCGACTACTTAAGCTTTATTCCTGTCCAAATCGCCTAAAAATTTCCCCTCGCTAAAATCACTCATATTTTTTGAAACAGACACAAGGAATATATAAGATTCTCTGCTGTTCCTCCTAATTAACAACTCTCAATATGAAGAAATAACAGGATATGCAGGATCGCCTA
>CAZOAX010000056.1:9160-9668 GCA_964577735.1 uncultured bacterium | reverse complement strand
CCACCTCATGGGCAAGCCAGGCGAAGAACAAGATGAGAGCGACTGTGCAACTGGGGATAAGTCCCGGAATGGCACTTTTTCCCGCATAATGTTTGATGACTCCTGAAATAAGTTTTGCAGCAATGGGAGAGAGAATCAAAAAGAGTACGATGAATAATAAAATTCGGCCCAAACTTAAAATGCTCACGCCTCCGCCATGCGAAAATTCATATAAGACAGAAAGAATGATAATCCCAATGATATCATCAATGACCGCCGCACCTAGAACGATTTGGCTCTCATTGCTGGATTGTTTCTTTAGCTCTGTCAGGACGCGCATCGTGATCCCAATGCTTGTGGCCGTCAACGTGCTACCAACAAACAAGGACACCATCAAAGACAGATCAAACAAATAATGGCTGACCAAAAAACCGAGTGCAAAAGGGGCGATCACGCCGACAATAGCGACAAGAAAGGGTTTACTGCCTGTACGGGTCAGTCTTCCAAAGTCTGTTTCAATACCTACTTC
>CAZOAX010000056.1:0-9150 GCA_964577735.1 uncultured bacterium | reverse complement strand
ACTTCAAATAGCAAAAGGATGATCCCGATTTCAGCAAGCAGCTTAATAATTTGGCTCGGCTCAATCAGATTAAAAAGGCTTGGCCCGAAGATGACACCGGCAAGTAGCTCTCCAATGACAGATGGCACCTTGAACCGCGCCACAAGCTCCCCAAGGAACCGTGCTGCAATTAAGATAATGACAAGCTGAAGAAGAAAATTGTGAATTTCCATATTCACTCATCATATTCAATTCTGGAATTTTTTTCTTCAAAATGAGATAATATTTTCTTCCAAAGGAGCTTTTATGCTGAAGATCATGTTAAATTTAATGTTTTGTTTCTGTGCTCTGAATGCGACAGAGAAGCCGGTTATTGTTTTTGATTTTGGTGGCGTGATTGCTGAAGCCAATGTGGTTCAAATGAAAGCTTTTTTGCTTCAATCATTTCAGATCAATAAGGATGAGCTTTCCTTGGCGCTACGTAACATGCAAAAATCCATATCTCAGGGAAAATCTGAGCAAGCCTACTGGGAAGAGTATGCTGCTTCAAAAAATATCATCTTGCCAAAAGATTGGATCGTTCAGTTTGGTTCTATCATTGATAACTCCATCACTCTATTCCCGGATACCATTGCACTAGTAAAAGCTTTGCAAAGCCAAGGTTACCAAACAGCGATGCTTTCGGATGTCACGGAATATCAAGCCAAGATCATACGGAAAATGGGCTATTATGATCTTTTTCATCCGGTTCTTCTTTCATATGAAATCGGCGTACAAAAACCAAACCCCGAAGCTTTTAAAATCTTGATCAGTAAGCTTCAAACAGCTCCTTCAAACATCATTTTCATTGATGACAGATTTGAGAATGTAGAAGCAGCTAAAGCTCTTGGCATCGATGCCATCCAGTTTCTCAGCGCACAACAACTCCAAACCGACCTCGAAAAAAGACTCAAACCAACCATCAAAAATTGATGACATGTTCATGGATTACGATCCGTTTATCTGAGCCCGCTTTTAAAGCGGGCTTGTTTAATTAATTGCGACTTTGTCAAAAGTCGCCACCGAGGCTTTTATGGCACAGTAGAAATGCGGCACAGTGCCGAAGCTGGGTTTATGACCACGCTATTACCCATAAATTTAATATAGAAATTCAACACAGAGGCACGATTCGACTTTAGCATTTTTTGAGCAACAAGATAGACGTTCACCAAAGCCAAGGGAAAGAATTCTTCACAGTCACACATTAAAGGTGAGTGTTATAAATTTAGATTAAGCACTTAAACTTCAACGATAGGAACGATATAACGATAAAAACGATATCGTTATCGTTCCTATCGTTATATCGTTTCTATCGTTAAAAGTTGATAAGCTTAAGTTGTTGATTATTAACATTCATATATTATTCAACACGAAGACACAAAGGCACGAAGAAAGCTTCATGAAAACATGCTCTCTTTGTGTCTTCATGTTGAATCATCCAAACCTATTCTTAAATTATATACTTATGGGTAAAAGTATGGTTTGTGACCCTGTGAAGGGCCGAGCACGCGTTAGTGCCCGGCACGGGCACGATCCACAAAGGCAGAAAAGTCCATCCGTTAATATTAAAAGGTGATGTTGAAGCGGATGAAGGGCCCTTGTAGGCAAAGGTCTTCATAGGCGTCCCAGGTGTCGCCGGCAAAGCCGATGTCATAGCTTGTGATCTTGTTGATGCACTTGCTGTACCAGTTAAATTCGTAGCCCACTTCAAAGAAGGCGTTGTAGCAATCACCACAGTAGGCGTAGTTGACGCCTAGCTGAGCATGGCAAGCGGGATTGAGGCGGAGGATCGCATGCTTGTTCTTCACATTCACGCCGACAGGGCCTGTGCGATTGGTGATATCTTGTACTTTTGCATCGACTTGGCTTGCTAAAAGCATTCCTCGGATGTGAGCATTGAGGCCGATATCGCCGCAGGCACGAAAGCAAGGGAGCAAGTAATTATAATCCACACCGATCTCTGGGCCGATGCCCCAAAACTGTGAACGTTGTCTAAAATCATTGTGAATAGCAAGGGGCACTTCGAGTGGAACGATACCTGCGCTAGTAAACTTTTGTTTGAATTCGACGTAAGCATAGTGGAGCCCAAATAAAAGCGTCAGATTATCGAAGCAATCATCAAAAAGAGGTCTGTTAAGGGTCGCATCAGCTCCATAGTAAAGGTAATTGTGGCACATTTTTGCAGTTCCGCTATAAGTCGTATCTTCCGGTGACTGAGCTCCATGTCCAGGATAGCCTACAGTGTCGAATAAATAGGGTCCAGTTGTATCACTTGAGTTATAGGCACGGAAGTAGGCAAATCTTAAGTTGATCGTATTATCAGGGCAAGGCCATATAGGGGAGAGGGTTTCGATTCGGACGCCAGCATCAAAATCAGGGTTCACAATATGCCGATATCCATCCGGGTATACTTCTCCGCTAAAACGGTTGTCTGTAGAAGAAATCACGTATGAGTTCTGATCGATAGTAGGCCGTAAAACTAATACGGATGCTCGGATTTGGAATTCATCTACACAACAGGAATTATGATGACCACAATCATTTTCAGTTGAATAGAGGGTAAAGGCTAGTAATAGCGCTGTCAGTCCAAAATAGCGTTGCAAGGTAATATACATTGATGTCATCCTCATGAATTGAAGGTTGAAATTAATGCTTTATGGTTTTTGTGACAATAATTAATTTTACAGGTTCGGGATAATGCTTTCAAAAGAAGTTGTGAACAAGCTTTCTAACAAGGAAAAGGTGCTTGCTGCCCTCAAGAAACATCAGGGCCAGGAGCTTTTTGAATATAGCGATGAGGAGATGGAGGCATTTTATAAAAAGGCCCACCACATCCTTGAAGAAGGGAAAGTCAAAGAGGCGATCGACAGCTTTGTTTTTCTTGTTACATTGAATGCTGTTCATTCTGAATATTGGATGGGGCTTGGAACCGCCCTGCAAATGTCTCATGAATACGAAGCTGCCATTGATGCCTATGAAATTGCTGCCATCTATAACATCGAACATCCCTTGCCGTATCTCTATTTAGCTAAATGCTTATTTGCAATCCATGATCGAAAAAGTGCTCTTCAATCACTTGAGCTCGCGATTGCCTATGCGGGGGACGTAGAAGAGTATGCCAGTATCCGGATTGAAGCTGAGCAAGCCATGAAGAGCTTGCAAAAGCTTGAAGAGTGATCAATAGAGGATATTGAATCTGACAAATGGCCCTTGAAGGCAGAGGTCCTCAAAGGCATCGAAGGTATCTCCGGCAAAGCCAATATCATAGCTCGTGATCTTATTGATGCACTTGCTGTACCAGTTGAATTCATAACCGATCTCAAAGAATGTAGTGCAGCAATCTCCTGAATAGGTGTAATTGAATCCAAGCTGGGCAAGACAGGCGGGATTCAATCGCATAATTGCATGTTTGTTTTTTACATTCACTCCATTTGGGCCTGTTCGAGGGCTTACAGCTCTGATTGAGGCATCATTAGAGCTTGCTAGCAGAACTCCTCGCATGTTTATATTTAATCCAAAATCCCCGGCTGCCCGGAAGCAGGGGAGGAGATAATTGTAATTCACACCTAATTCAGGGCCGATACCCCAAAAACTGGATTCTGTTCTATAGTAGTTGATTAAGTCACTAATGACGATGGGAGATCTTGCAAATGCCGGAATCAAACCAATGCCCGTGCTCAGGAACTTTTCTCTAAATTTTATGTAGGTGTAATGCAGGCCAAATAGCAGGGTGAGGTTGTCGAAGCAATGATCTAGTAAAGGCCGATTGAGGGTTGAGTCAGCACTGTAGTACCGATAATGATGGTGCATTTTTGCTGTGCCAGCATACGTGGTATCTTCCGGGTATTGGGCACCATTTCCAGGATACCCTACAGTATCAAATAAGTAGGGGCCGGATGTGTCATTTGAATTACTGCCTTGAAAATAGGTAAATCTCAAGTTGAGAATATTGCAAGGCGACGGCCATACAGGGCAAAGCGATTCAACACGGACACCCGTTCTAAATTTTGATGAAACTAAATGCCTATCTCCGTCGGGGTAAACTTCTTCACCAAAACGGTTATTAGTAGAAGAGATTACGTAGGAGTTTTGATCACAGCTAGCCTTTAGAGCAAGTATGCTTAAGTGAAGTTGGAAATCTTCTACACAACATGCATTTTCATGGCACACATAAGGGAATTCATTCGCTTGAAGAGAAGCTGCAAAAAATAAGATCAATCCAAAATAGCGTTGTAGGTAAACATGCATGGTAGTCATCCTTATGAAAGAAAGGATGAAGTTAAAGTTTTAGTCTTTTTTGTGCCAATAATTTTTTTTCAAAAAAATCATGGCAAAGCCCTAAAAATGCAATAATTTACAAAAATCTATTGGTTAGTTATAATAAGTGGCATGAATAAGCTTATTTTGTTTGCTTCTATTTTGTTTTTAGGCTCCCTAAATGGAGAGATCAATGAAATTCATGAGATTGAGTCTGTAAAGAACTACGTTTCTTCTGATAGCGTCGTATTCTTAAATGTAGGGGATACGCTTTTTGCTCCTTCATCTATGCTTTCTGATTACCAATTTAGAGAATATTTTGTAGAAAGAGCTAATGTTCTTTTAGACAAGCAAAAAGCGGAAAGTCTGATCAATGAAATCAAAGCCGTCATTGTCGAGAAAATTCCAAAAGTCACACCAGAAAAAGTAACCCCTTTAGTTGTTAAAGAGCTCCAAGATGCAAGCATTCCTGTATTAGGTTACAGCGGGCGCTTTTTTAGAACCGCCTACGCACCGAATAACGGAGAAATTGTCCATAACCACTTACAAGCCATGCGAATAGATCTTACTCGAATACTTATTCCGGAATATGAAAATGAAGACTATGTTTTTAAATATGGGATCCTATTTACCAATAAAAAGGCTCCAGGACCTGCAATAGCCGATTTCTTTGCTCAAATGAGTGATAAACCCGCACGTCTCATCGTTGTCGATGATTCAATCAAAGATCTGACGAGCGTTGAAGACAACATAAAGGATATCGATATTGTCTTGCTCCGCTACAATTCCGTAGATGCTCGTAAGCAAATGTTTGATCCTGAAATTGCAAGTCTAGAATTCTTCGAGTATTTCCAAAATGGTCGCTTGATCACAGATGAGGAAGCTATCCAGATCAAGCAAAGTAATAATACAAACTATAAAGAAATGCTGGATAACTGGATCTTGTCACATTAAGAGTGTGTCTTCAAATTATGATCGGTTGAAATCCTTCTAACTTGAGCGCAGGGAATTTTTCTGTTTGTTGTTTTTGTTCGATATCCAATGCCGCTTGATACTTTTTTAGAATAAAAGTATCTCCGATGAGGCTAAAGGACCGTTTGGTAACGTCTTTATAGAGTACAAGTTCTTAGTACTGACATTTTCTAAGTGAGTACCCATTTCTTTGAAATACATTGATTGTTGTCGTAAATAATTCTTGTGATAAGGCGCGCTTAAGCGCGCCTTAAATTTAGATTTTTTCGAGTTTGGAACGGAGAAGGTCATTGACGAGGGCCGGTGAGGCCTTGCCACGGGTGAGTTTCATGACTTGGCCAACAAGGAAGGCAAACGCTTTATCCCGTCCGGCTTTCACATCGCTGATCGATTGAGGATTGTCGGCAAGGACTTGATCAACAAGCTTCTCGATCTCGCCGGAATCGTTCATCGGTTTAAAGTCGGGATTTTCATCGACGATCTTTTGCGGGTCTTTGGATGGTTCTTTGACCATTTCGTCTGCGACGCTTTTAGCGATCTTGCCGTTGATGATGTTCTGGTCGATCATGTTGACAAGTTTGCCGACATGTTCAGGAGAGATTCCCGATGTGACAATATTTTTACCAGATTCTTTATAACGTCCTGCAAATTCGACGATCAGCCAGTTAGCAAGGGTTTTGGCATTCTTAGTAAATTCCATTGCTTTTTCAAAGTAGTCAGCAATAGGTTTATCATAGGTGAGTGTAAATGCCGTATGAGCTGGAAGTCCTAGCTCTGCTACATAGCGACGCTCTCTTTGAAGAGGGAGCTCAGGCAAGTTCTTGCGGATCTCTTCAATGTAGGCATCCGATAGAACAATTGGAACAAGATCTGGCTCCGGTGTATAGCGGTAATCATCTGCTTGCTCTTTACGGCGCATGAGGACTGTTTCTTTTTTCTCCGGATCCCAGCGGTAAGTGGCTTGCTTGATCACTTCATCATGAGGCTTATCTGGATTGTGGCTGTATTCCCAGATCTGACGGCGGATCTCAGACTCGGCCGCTTGCTCCATGTAGTTGAACGAATTGAGGTTTTTGATTTCAATCTTATTGCGGAGGGTCTTTTCACCTTTTAAGCGAACGGAGACGTTCACATCAAAACGAAGCGAGCCTTCTTCCATGTTGCAGTCAGAAGCATCGATGTATTGCAGGATTGCTTTTACTGCCATGGCATAAGCAACAGCTTCTTTTGGACTATGGATGCATGGTTCAGATACAATCTCAATGAGGGGGACGCCGGCTCTATTATAGTCCACGCCTGCAAATGTAGGGAAATGCTTGAGCATGCCCGCATCATCTTCAATGTGTACGCGGTTGACGGCAAAAGTCATCTCTTTGTCATGCACTTCTGCGTGAATCTCTCCGCCTTTGACAATCGGCTCAAAGAATTGCGTGATTTGGAAGTTTCTCGGGCTATCCGGATAGAAGTAGGATTTGCGGTCGAAGGTGCTGACTTTGCAAATCTCTGCATCAATCGCGCAACCAAACTGAACCGCTTTTCTGACAGCCTCTTTATTCAATACAGGAAGTGCTCCAGGTTGGCCTGTGCATACTTCTGTGATATTAATATTGGGCTCATCTCCAAAGCGGTTAGGCGCGGAGCTGAACAATTTAGATTTTGTGTTGAGTTCGGCATGGATCTCAAGCCCCATTACCACTTCCCAGTTTTCGTGTGTCATAATTTCAAGCTCCTATTGTGGGAATCAGATCATAGCCCTTTGAAAGGGTCTCAAATGCGTGGGCAAAGGAAAGGACTTTTCCATCTCCTCTTTGCGGGCCGATCAGTTGCAGACCAAGTGGTTTTCCATTTTCACTAAGACCATTTGGGACGCTAATCGCAGGAAGTCCTGCTAAATTGATCGCAATCGTGTAAATATCTTGCAGATACATTTGCAGCGGATCATGGATCGATCCCATTTCAAATGCATCGAAGGGGGATGTCGGCGTTGCAATCATATCGCATGTTTTAAATGCTTGATTGTATTGTTCAATGATCAATGTGCGTACTTTTTGCGCTTTTTTGTAATACGCGTCCTGGAATCCAGCAGAAAGCACATAAGTTCCGAGCAAAATACGTCGTTTGACTTCCGGTCCAAATCCTTGTTCTTTGGAAAGATCAAAAACTTCATCCAAAGTTTTGGCATTAGGGGCACGTACGCCATAACGGATCCCGTCAAAGCGGGCCAGGTTCGTCGACGCTTCAGCTGTCGCCAAAATGTAATAAACGGCAACAGAGTATTTCAAAATATCGAGGTTCACATCGACAATTTCTGCACCAAGCGCCTTTAACTTCTCAACGCCTTCCATGAAGGCTTTTTTGGAAGGTTCAGCTAACTGCTCAAGAAAGTGCCAAGGTACACCAATTTTAGTGCCTTTAAGGTCTGTGCGAAGATTTTTTAAAAAATCTTCCGGACGTTCTTGCAGACTTGTAGAATCACGATCGCAAGGCTGTCCCAAAATATTCATCATCAGGGCTGTATCTTTAACAGTCGTGCCAAACGGACCGATCTGATCAAGTGAAGAGCCGTAGGCAACAAGACCAAAGCGGGAAATGCGTCCATACGTCGGTTTAAAACCTACAATGCCGCAAAAGCTTGCCGGTTGACGGATCGATCCGCCCGTATCGCTTCCAAGCGAAAGCGGAGCTAGTCTTGCAGCTACAGCTGCCGCTGAACCACCTGAAGATCCACCCGGAGTGCATTTTAAATCCCATGGGTTGAACGTCTTTTGCAAAGCGGAGTTTTCAGTCGAAGATCCCATCGCAAATTCATCCATATTGGTCTTGCCGATGAAGATCGCATCTTCAGCTTTAAGTAATTTGGCTGCTGTCGAATCAAAGGGAGCTTTATAATTCGTCAAAAATTTAGAACCACAAGTGGAAAGTTCCCCATTGATGTGAATATTATCCTTGATCGCAACAGGAACGCCAGCAAGTGCGCCCACTTTTTCGCCTTTTGCGATTTTCTCATCGATTTCTTTTGCCTTCTGAAGAGCTGTTTCCGGCATTGTGCGTAAAAACGCGCCAACAGAGGTATCCACGTTCTCGATGCGTTTTAGAAAATATTCTGTAACTTCTTGAGCTTTTAATTCGCCGCTAATAATTTTGTTACGTAGATCAAAGGCTGATAAATGATGCATAATTATACTTTTAAGAGTTTGCTTTAAATACTGGTGGAACGCGAATCATCCCTCCAATCTGAGAAGGGGCATCTTCAAGAAATACTTCGCGAGAAAGAACGTCTTTGACCTCATCTTCCCGCATCACATTGCAAGCGCCGCTGATCACCTGCTGGCACGGTGGCACATCTTTCGTATCCAGTTCATCCAATTGCTCAATGTACGAAAGAATTTTTTGCAAATTTCCTTGCAGATCGGCAATTTCCGCATCCGTGCAACTAATGCGACTTAAGGAAACCAAAGTTTTAATTGTTTCTTTGTTGATATCGGCCACGTCATTCCTCATCTATAATGCCGCATATTTTAGCTAAGATAGATGAATTTATCAAACCTATTATTTGCTCTTGCGTGAACTTCGTTTAATTCTTTTTGCGGGGATTGGCACACGGACATATTTGTATTTCGGCTTGATTTCTTTAATGATGCCATTTTCTTCTACCACCAATGGCACCCCAGTACGAATAGAAAGGTCGATCGCTTGCTCTACCCCTTTTCTATGTGCTTCTAGTAAAAGGTCGTTAATGTCTTTTTTCTCTCGCTTAGCTGGCATGTGCAACCTCTTGTATTTCTTTCCATATATTGAGTTCTTCTATTTCCAAGCTACTACTTGCATCTTTTTGTGCAATTATTCTTGAGGCTCCAGCTATAGAATTGTCTAAAATAAGAGCTCTATCTGCAAGGGGGAGGT
>CAZOAX010000055.1:0-9695 GCA_964577735.1 uncultured bacterium | reverse complement strand
GAAAAAGGAAGAAGTTTTTTCAGAAGAAAGTACACTTCCAGGTGTAACCGTTAGCAATTGAGGCTCCTGACTTATTTTGTCCCATGAAGCTTGGAGATTAGTGTCTCCAGTCCCTGGATTTTTGGAATCAAAATAATATTCAATACTAACCATTAAATTATCATTATCGTGCTGATAGTCATTCATAATATTTTGATAAGTCACCTCTATGTCTACCAATTGTGAGTCCATACTCATAGGGATCAACACAGCTTCTAACTCTTGTCTGTTTCTAGTATAACGATCATCGGAGGTTTTAACGTAACTTATATTACTTTTGAATGTAACTGGTTGATTTAACGGAAAGTTCACAGTCACCGCTGTTAATGAAGAGAAAACAAACGCGACATTTATTAAAATAGCATTTAATTTAAACATATTGACATCCTTTGATTTAACTCATTATATTGTAACAGAAAAGAAACTAACGATTGGGGTAAATTAATGAAATATTTACAAACATTTCTCTGTTTGACCTTTTTAAGCCTAGGCGCATGGGAACCGCCGCTTCCTACGACGCAAACGACGATTACCCGTTGGTTTGAAAATGGGATCGACCTAAATGCAACACATCTTGTAGTCGTATGTGACCTATTTGATTACGAAGATTTTCCGGTGTATATTTACGAAGATGAGTCGCCTGAAGAACGAGTCATTTATTGGAATAGCCAGGACTTTTGCAAGGTCATGGAAGTCTATGACATTCAATTAGACATGAATGCACAGCTTAACGAATCAAGAGCTTGGCATTATTAAAAAGTTAATTTTTTGACGCAGTTAGTATTTGGCTGCCGCGTAAAGCGTTTAAGCACTTGTTTGCTATTAGGTGAAATCGTAGGATCCCACTTTCCAGACTCAGCAAGTGTTTTGATTTTCCTCAATGACTCTTGCACATCTTGAGGCAGGGATTCACAGCTTGGAAGCGCTCTTGATAGCTTGAGTACCGCTTCCCGGCTCTCAAAGGAACCATCTTCTGCATAAGTTTCCATCGCTACAAGCCAATGTTCAAGTGCTTCATAATCAAATTGCGTGAGCTCTCCTTTTAAGAGGAATGATTGAAAACGTTCTTTCATAGCTTCATGCAGCGCAGGATGGTGATCGTTTATTAGACTCGTATCATGACTTAGGAGCTTCTGAAAATCGTTAGTTGTTTCTATGAACCCTTTTTCCATAGCGGCTTTAAGATTATGGGAGGTTTTAAGATCGCCAAGAATGCACTCAAAGTTTTTAAGCGAATCTTTTAGTGGCTTAGAAGATTTTTCTGACAATTGCTCTGCAACATCTCCAAAGCTTTTCTGGATAGAGCTAAAGATCGTGTAAATGACAGCCGGACGTTTTACAACCTGATCTTGTATAAAGGTATTATAGGCCTCTTTATGCTTCTCATCTGTGACAAGCTCTAGCTTCATCCCATTGTCGATAGCGTAGAGCTCAGGAACCCCTTCATCCTTGACCCAATGGACCATCAGGTTACCCAGGTTCGCCGTCAGATCTTCTAATTGATATTTTTCTGTCTTGAAATCGTAGTTTGTTTGAACAAGTCTATCTGTATTACCGTAAAGGAGATCCAGCATCGCAAGCTGACCCATTTTTCGGAACAAGTCATGCTTTTCTTCCATATTTAAATAGGGGTATTTTGTTTGAGCAAAATCGATCAGATTCGCGCCCTTCACTTTCTCCATGAGCATCAATTGCGAATCTGACGGATGGATGTTTTGACCGACCACACCCAAAAACCTCTGTTTTAAGTCATTTGCAACCCTATCATTGAGCTTAACACAACTAAGATCCGGTTTTTCGTGAATGCATTTTTGGAAATCAAGTGCTGCGGCTTTCGGAACAATCCAATTTTTGGCAAATAGATCGTAAAGCCTCCACGAACAGATCTCATTCCAATTCGTCCATTTGATCACATAGCTTCTGACTGTTATCTGCCCATCGCGATTACACTTCCTTGTGTAGCTGACAAGATGTGTAGGACCATTTTGTCCTTTATTTGTTCTTTGTAAGAAAAATGTTTGCAGACTGAAAGTATCTTTGTAAAGTTTACTGATAGGCGTATTGCGGAGACATTCCTTATAGACATTCCAAAGATTTTTATCGGTTTTTACCCCGCTTTTAATCCCTTTTAATTCTTTTTTTACGTTCTGATAAACAACATCAAAAGGAACTTTTAGCCTTAAGTCTTCCTCGGCATTTCTCCATAGATCCTGAAGAGCACTGACCGCGCGATTACGCATAAAATTGGAGGTGACAAGGCAATCATTAAGCCGGGTCAGTCGTTCAAGCGCGTTTACCGATTGGAAAACTTTATAAGTGGAAGTTAAAACAGGATCGTACATAGCTTAAATTAATTATATTAAAAACAACATAATACATTAACTATCAATTACTTGTAAACCTCTTGCCAATGGATGATCTCTCCAAGGTTATTAAATTTAATTAGCATGATTGCAACGAAAGTCTCCACTTTGCCATTCAATCGTTACCATGCAGCTAAATAAAAGTAATAATTTCAAATTCACTCTCCAAAAAACTCTATATCCACCTGTTCAACCAAGGGAATTGCTTTTTCCAATATTTTTTTGCCACTCACAGTCAATTGAGGAAATTTTGACCGTTCATTCCCTTCACGACGCTTTCGTTGAATATATTCCTTTTGCTCAAGAGCCCGTAAAACCTGCGAGGTCATATTCACATCTGTACAAGCGTATCTAGCAAGCTCAGCTTGAGACACCTCGTTATTTTCCCTTGTGAGCCATCCAAGACACGCCAATAACACAAATTGCGGATGCGTCAAAGTCAAAGGTGCAAGAGCTAATTCAACCTGTCTTCGCCATTTCATGCTCAACTGCCAAAACAAAAAACCCGGGCTCTCGTCAGGCCCCTTAAAGCGACTCTTCATGCACTTTCTGCTTTTTTAATCATAGCTTCCATCGCTTTTGGAAGCCCCTTCTTCATTCCTCTCCCAATCACAACTGCAAAGAAAAAGGCCAAAGGGCCTGTCATTTCCACCTGATGGGTCACTTGAGTCCTCCCATGAGCTTCAGCAATATAATGAGAGACAATAATCTTTGCGAGGGGAAGTTTAGATTCATCCACAAATGCTCGATTAACCTCAACCAGAGCAATTTTCGTGTGCACAAGCGGCCCTCCCTTTGGCTTCAAAGACCCCTTCGTCCCTGCCTCAAATGGCCCTTCGATCGCGCTGTATTCAATCCCACAGTCCCACGTATTCCAATTCTTCACATCCTGCCAGATCCCAAAGATCGTCTCAGGAGAGGCCGTCGTCTCAAGCGTATGTTTAACAATCAGCATGCATTCCTCTTTTCTTACAGGCATATCATACGCATACGTATAATATCCATCAAGAAATCTTGCTTTTTTCCAATAATTCATTTATATTCTATGAGGTAAAAATAAATATTTAGAGTTATAGATGTTTAAACGATTAAGTTTGTGCCTTCTGGTTATTGCCTCTTCGCTATTTTCAACTGAAGAAACAAAGCCTTCTTCGCTCGCTGAGCGGGTCGCAACCGGGAATGATTGGATTATTGAAAAGGGACAGCAAACACCGATACTAAAGCCTTTCACATGGCTTACGTCAAGAACGATGAGCCTTACCCTTTTTCCTTTATGTACAACGATCGATATGGCCGTACTTACTGCGAAGCAAATCCATGAAGTGCCATATGTTTTATTGAGCAATGATCCTTCACACCGCGAGCAATATCAAAAAAATGCGCAGGCGTTAACTAAAAACTCAGTTGGGCTTTTTGCCGCGCCATTCGGTATTCTTTCACCTGACATTGTCACCCATCATTTCGTAACGGCGAATACTCCCACCACACAAGTGATCCCATACGGTAAATTGTATAGCGCACATGCTCACGTTGTTTATCCTGAATCTGTATCTGATGTTCAAATGATCATCCATGAAGCAAAGCGATCAGGCAAGACGATTTCTATTCTTGGAAAGTCAATGAGCCAGGGCAAGCAAGCGATCTCCAATAAAGATTGGAACATTGCCATTAACACCTCCAAGCTCAACCACGTATGGATCGACCCTGAGTTAAAAATTGCCAGAGTGCAAGCGGGTGCTTCCTGGGGAGACTTGCAAAGAGAAGCCAACGAACATGGCCTTGCCGTCCGCGTCATGCAGGCATCCAATATCTTTAGTATCGGCGGATCGATCTCTGTAAACTGCCATGGATGGGACTACAAAACCGGATCCCTACGGAATACACTGATTTCCCTGACGATTGTGGACGCTGAAGGTAAAGTGCTTGAGATAACCCCAAACAACCCCCTGTTTGATTTTGTTGTGGGTGGTTATGGCGGCTTTGGCGTGATTGTAGAAGCCACGATTTCTTTAGCGGATAATGTTCAGATGGTGGAAAATGGGGTGGAGATTCTACCTCAAGATTATTTGACCTATTTTAATGAGCATATCCGGCATAATCCCGCTGTCGACATGCATTTGTACCGCCTGTCTTTAGAGCCCAAGCGCCTCTTCCAAACTGGCGTCGCCGTCAACTATCAGAGAACAAGCGATGAGCCTCTAATTGCGAGTTTAGTGAATGAACCCGATCGCGGGACGCGCATGGACCGTATCAAGATGCATACACTACGCCGGTTATCCTGGCTACGTAACACAGCCTGGAACATGGAAAAGAAAGGGGCTCTTTCTGAACGCATCATGACCCGCAATGAATTGATGCGCCCACCGATAAATCCAGTATTCAACAATTCAAAAATCGATACAGAATGGCTGCAAGAGTATTTTGTAACAGAAGAAAATCTTGTTCCATTCTTAAAGTTCCTGGGGAATGTCTTACAAAGAAATAACGTGGCTTTATTCAATGCCTCTGTTCGTTTTGTAAAACAAGACGATAAAACCAAAATGTCTTATGCCGAGCAGGGCGATCGATTTGCCATTGTGTTATTTTTTAATCAAAAGCTCTCCTCAAAAGAAATTAATAAAACAAAATTATGGGTCCAGCATGTTATCGATTATCTGATCGCCCATGAAGGCTCGTACTACTTACCTTATCAGCACTTTGCCACTCCGGAACAATTCAAAGCCACTTACCCAAACTGGGAGTCGGTTGTCGCCTATAAACAGCAAGTGGATCCAACCGGCCTTTTTGATAATGGCCTGTATGCGGATTACTTGAGCGAAAAACCTCATCAAGATTCACTTTTTCGCCAGGTTTTCAACCGTGTAGACGGACAAAGACTTGAAATGCGGGACTTTTTAAACAATGTTTTCATGCAACTAGATGAAAAGAAGTTCTTTCATTTAATCGATGCCATTGTTGAAAACCCAGAACTTGATGACAAACAGATCTACTCTAAGCTTTATAACAATATCGGTCTTGCAAAGCCCAATATGATCACAGGAACACAAAACACTTTAAGATCATTAAGCTCACTAAAGAACGAGCTAGGCGATCAAACAGCTGAATTAGTGGGACAAAAACAAATCAACGGTTATGTCGAAATAGGCTATCCCGGCCGCATGACACGTCCGCTTAAAAACCGCCTCCAGATGCAAGGCCCTTTTTATGCCATTACCGATCAAGAAAGAGTGTCTGATTATATAGAAGCTGGATTCCCCCTCCCCTATGACAAATTTATTCCAATTGAAGACTATGCGCCCATCTCAAATGAGATCCCGAATGAAAGTGTCGACCTTGTTTGCATGTACATTGGGCTTCATCATATCCCGGATGACAAGCTCGATTCATTTATAGCTTCAATCAAACGAGTCTTGAGACCAGGTGGGATATTCATTTTGATGGATCATGATACCCATACTGTGGAATTGCAGAATTTCGTCAATATCGTGCACAGCGTCTTCAATGCAGCTACAGGCGTAACACCTGAAGAAAACGATAAAGAGATCAGGAACTTCAACTCCTTGCAGCACTGGATCACTCTCATGGAATCCCATGGGATGAGTCATTATCCTCACTCTCCCCTGATTAGAGTGGGAGACTCAACTCTAAATTCGCTTGTACGCTTTGATAAACCATTAACTGAATCAATCAGCATAGAACCGGAACATACACGGACTCAAATCCAAACCTATTTAACTGCACCCGAATGGCAAAACGTAAGGGCCGCTCAGCGATATGCCGCCTTCCTTGAAAATGAACCTGCTTATCGCTATCCCTACTTCAGTGAAATTAGAGGATTTTGGAAAGTTTATGGACAATCCTGGCAAGCCGCTCAAAAGGAAACGAGTTTTAACGAAGTCGCATTTTCTGAATACAATCTGATGAACCTCTTTGTTGGCACAACCATGACGCTGGAATATGGTGCCAAGGGAATTGTCGCAGCGCCCTTTTCATTGCTCGATCAAACTTTCAACAAAAATAAAGCCAAATCGCAAAAATCACCGTCTGAAAAAGAGCGACTACGTTCTTTAACAGAATATGGCAATTACATTGAGAACACTCCTTTCTACCAATATCCTTATTTTCAAGATATCAGACGCTACTGGACTACCTATGCAACGCAAAACCGCACACTCGGATCCCGTATCAAAGGACTCTTTTCAGGCATCGGCATGACCGTTGAATACTCCCTAAAGGGTCTGATCTCAGCCCCTATGGCCTATGTCTATGGTTCTGAAACAATGAAAGAAGATGAAACCATTCAACTGATCATCAAAGACCCTGAAAACAAACTAGATCCAAGTATCGTTGTGCTGGAAGTCATTCCAGAACAACATTTAAAGCTTATTGAAATGCCCCGCTACATGCAATTCACTGATCTCATTAAGAAAATGGCACTGACTACTGACATTTCCTGCGTGAACATTGCAGGACACGAAAAAATCCAAATCGATGTGAAGAGCCCGAAAGGCACAAGACCCATATGTTCTGGCGCTAAAATTATTTATGACATTCCCGCTCCAAGCGACTTAGAAAACACCTACACCGCTCTTGAAGTTAACGTCGAAAACCTCTGCCAAGTCATCCGATCGCTCCAAAATGATGGAACTGAAGTCGTTTTTATCCACGATTATTGATAGACTTCTTCAATGCCTCTAAGAAGACTTCTGCAGAATAATTGAGATGTGAAGAATCTTTAGCAAATGCAAAGATGTGGTATTCAGGCGTTTCGATTTTAAGATCCACTTCTTCTAACCGATGCTTCCTTGCAGCCACATAGTCCGGAATCATGCCAACGCCCATATCTTCATCGATCATTTCAGCAATCAGCTCCCAGCTAGGAACACGCATCAGGATGGGCATTGGTTTTTTGTATCGCTTTTGATAGGACTCCTGGACGCTTTTTGTCTCTAGGCGTGATTCAGATAGTATAAATTCTTTTGCGGCTTTATCTTTGCGTTTATAAAACCGGTACTTTCCTCGATATAGCTCAATGCTGTAAAAATTCTCCAAATCTTCACTATCTAAAACGATACCAAAATCGATTTGACCTGTACGCACCCACTCCTTGATCACATTCGGATGGGAAATACTCAACTCTACATGTAGATCGGGATACTTTTTGGCCATCTCCTTCAGATGAGCCGGAATGAGAGCTAAAGCAAGACTATGGGAGCATCCAATTTTTAATTGTCCCGTAACAGTCTTCGCCGAGTTTTTCATCTTTTCTTCTAAATTCCGAATAGCCTGAAAAATAACAGCGGATTCTTCGAACAGTTTTTTTCCTTCCATTGTCAGAGAAAACATATTAGGCCGATGAATAATCAGGGATAAGCCTAGACTCTTTTCCAGTTTCTGAATTCCCTGGCTCACTGTTGACTGCGTCACATGATTTTTCAGTGCCGAAGCAGAGATGCCTTTACATGTGACAGCATCATGAAAATAACGAAGGTAGATCAAATTCAAAGGTAGCATAATAATCACTCTATTCCATATTCAAATAATTATACCGAACATATTCCAAAAATTGTTTTTTGGCTTCGACTTTATCCCAGCCTTTTTGGCCGAATTCAGTACACCCTATATGAAATAGCGGTGTGCTGAACTCGGCCAAAAATTCAAGGCAAAGTCTTTGCCAAATTCCCAATTTTTAAAACACGTTCGGTATGGCAATGAAGCAGCCCCGCAAACTCGCGGGGCTGTTCTTATGGTTTATCACTATTAATATTTAGCGTAATAATCCAATTTATAAACACTACTGTCAGTAATTACAGGTATAGCAAATGTTCTAGGATACCTGTTCATAATAGCCGCTGTAGTTAAAACAGCAGCCATTGCGCCTAACAATCTAACCCCATCATCCCCGCAGAGGAAATTTTTTATACGAGTTAAGAGAGAGAAACAAGGACTAGTAGCCTTTTTAGACTCACTTATCGGAAGATCTGGTATAAGAGTAACAATTTTAGCTTTAGAATCTAAGCTATCTGTAGGCGTTTCCTCCTGACGAGGAAAGTTAGTATAAATTAGTGGTGTTGCAACCGTGTCTGAAGTTGTTGAAAGACTATCAAATGGGTTATAAGTATCATGTGTTGGGTAGCCTCTATATATAGTTTGACTTGACATAGTTTGCTCCTAGTTTTGAGTTTTACATCTTCCGCCTATATCAGTTAGAAGATGCTTTTATCATAGCAATTAAGACATGATAATAAAAATTAAAGATTATAATACCCAACATTACTTCTGTTAATGATCTAAAGCTGTCTCAAAATTAGAAATTTGGCAAAGACGAATGCCTACACAAGACTGTTATTGTAGAACTAAATGTATCAACAAAATCGCAAATTTAAGCCCATCGCATGGACAAGGTTAGTAAATGTACGAAGTTCTGGATTACCTCCGGAGGATAGTACACGGTATAAAACCTCTCTCCGAACATGAGTCTTCTTTGCAAGCTTTCCAAGACCACCTTGGGCTTCAGCAACATTTCGTAACGCGTTAAGCAATACCTCTTGAGATTCTTCATCCCCTACCACACTCTCTTCAAGAGCCGCATTCAAGTAAGCTACAGCCTCATCATGATCTTTTAAAGATTCAATCAGTTCTTCGTGGTAATCTACACTGGCTTTATGTTTTTTATTCATTTAAACCTCCTCTAGATTGGTAATCCTTAAAATAGGTTTTCGCTTTCACTATATCACTTCTTTGTGTGCTTTTATCGCCACCATAGAGCAATAAGACGCATTTTGCACCAATTATTCCAAAATACACCCGAAAACCCGGACCGTAATCTATCTTTAGTTCGAACACTCCCTCGCCTACCGGTTCACATTGGCCAAAATTGCCCATTTCTAACCTATCAAGCCGAAGACGTATTTTAGCTCTAGTAGAATGATCTTTAACATCCTTGATCCACTCACTAAAAGGACGTTTGCCATTGTCAGCTTGATAGATTTCAACCTTATATCCCATAACTTAATTGTAACTTATAAGTAACAATCCTGTCAAATAATCATTTCTCCTGCAGTTAACCTCCTTGCTGAACGATGCTCAATGCCTCATCGAATGTTTCCTCATGCAGATCAAATAGACCTATTTTGTTTTCTTCATGCTTGTTATAAATCACCTTGTTCCTTGAACCAATTACCATTACAGATTCTAGGCCACCTATATAAAGCTCCTTAAAACCTATTGTTAATATCACATTTTTTATTGATGCAGGAGAATTAGCTAAGTATTTCATTAGGTTTGGATCTT